>NZ_BORE01000009.1:0-264310 GCF_018333015.1 Bacillus sp. J14TS2
CGGATAAGTTGGAAGATGAGATGATATACTGCCAAAAACTAATGGATGTGATTGAAAATGAGGAAACGATTTCCGAATATCCAAAAGTAAAAGAGAAGTTAAACCTATTAAAGGAAACCGTAAATGACGACATCGAACATTTACGAATCTCTGAAGATCAAGATGCGAAAATTGGCCATAAAACGAAAGATACATCCTTTTTCGGCTATAAAACACATCTGGCGATGAGTGAGGAAAGAATCATCACGGCGGCTACGCTTACCACAGGTGAGAAAAATGATGGAAAACAATTAGAAACACTGATTGAAAAAAGTATGGAAGCTGGCATGGATGTAGAAACCGTTATTGGAGATGCAGCTTATTCTGAAAAGGGGAATATTGAATACACCAGTGAAAAGGAAATGGAGTTAGTAGCCAAATTAAATCCTTCCGTAACCCAGGGCTATCGAAAAAAAGAAGATGAATTTGAGTTTAATAAAGATGCGGGAATGTATGTCTGTAAAGCAGGACATATGGCGATACGGAAAGCACGCCAAGGGAAGAAAAGTGTATCCACGAACCAAACAGATACATACTATTTTGACGTTGAAAAATGTAAAGTTTGTCCATTCAGAGAAGGTTGTTACAAACCTGGAGCTAAAAGCAAAAGCTATTCCGTAAGCATTAAATCAGATGAGCATAGCGAGCAGATGAAATTCCAGGAAACAGATTATTTTAAAGAAAAGTCCAAAGAACGCTATAAAATTGAAGCGAAAAATAGCGAATTAAAGCATAGACACGGGTATGAAGTATCAAAATCCTCGGGTCTAGTTGGCATGGAAATGCAAGGAGCCATGGCAATATTCACCGTGAATCTAAAACGAATCATGAAACTAATGGGTCAAAAATAAGCAAAATAGAATACATAAATCCATAAAAAGGCGTCTCTACATTTCAAAAAATGAAATAGAGTCGCCTTTTTCATTATAAATTTTTAGTTTTACTGAAAAATCATAAGATTTTCAGTGGCCTCAGCGTGAGCACGGGTCTTTTTACATACATCTTCATTCTCTCTTAGCATAGTAGATTGAAATTTCCGAAATAACTGCTGGGGCCACTGCTTCTATTACATTCAACTTTAATTTTTTCGTTCTAATAGACGGAATTTCTTTAATATGTCGATGACCAATAGCTGTTCCCTCTGCAATTGTTTGCCACTCTCCATCGACCAATGCCTCTACCGCAAACTTTCTGACTCGTTCACCAAAGGATATATCTTCTCTCAAAACAATATGATCGATTTCGGTTTCCTTGTCTAAATCTAATTCTATTTCATTGCCAGTTCCTGATGTTACAGCGAGTGGTTGAGAAAATCTCTTGTTAATTTCCTCCGCAAATTCTAGTAATCGATTGGCATCTACTTCTGGAATAAGGCCGCGATTATCAGGGGATACATTTAATAATAAGTTGGTCCCATGGCCAACAGATCGATAATAAATATTCATTAATTCCTCTAACGATAACAGGCTCTCTTCATCATTTGGATGCCAAAACCAATGGCGTTTGCGAATTGGAACATCACATTCAGCAGGCAGCCACTCAGGAGTGCCAGGGAGCCAGGTGGCTCGATCATTAGAAAACATACTGATTTTAGCTACGCTTTCTGTATTCCAACAAGGGTATGGCGCTACGCCATCTTCATTTCCGACCCAGCGAATCGTTGGTCGTCCCATATTAAAAATCATCGCATTCGGATGATGCTTCTTAACAATGCCAATGATTCGTTCCCAATCATACACTCTGCCTTCTGACCCAGCTCCATCAAACCAAACTTCACCTAAGGGGCCATATTGAGTCATCAGTTCTGTTAATTGCTCACAATAGAAATTATCATAAGCTTCAGGGTCATCATAACAAGAAGCATTTCGATCCCACGGAGATACATAGATTCCAAAATGCATCCCTTCTTCTCTACAGGCATCAGCACATTCTCTAACGACGTCCCCTTTGCCATCTTTCCAGGGACTTGATTTAACTGAATAATCCGTTGTCTTGGTTGGCCATAAGCAAAAGCCATCATGATGCTTAGCTGTCAAAATAAAATATTTAAATCCAGCTTTTTTTGCTAACTTTACCCACTGTGTGGCATCCAATTCAGTGGGATTGAATAATTCAGGAGAATCATTCCCCTCACCCCACTCCTGATCACAAAAGGTGTTCATTCCAAAGTGGCAAAACATTCCAAGATCGAGATTTTGCCAGAAAACTTGAGGAATGGAAGGCAATGGTAATTTGCTTGTTTGCAAGAAAATCGACTCCTCTACGAAAAATATCGTTTGCTTGAATTTCTATTTTTATGAAAGCTCTTACACTAAAATTATAGTTTGTTATCGGTAAAATTACAATTAGCAGCACTACCAGCAGTTATACAGGAATGCTGGCAGCACCAAGGTTATGCAATTCGTATATCTATTATCTATCATAGGCCTCTTGGTAGATTTCCAGATAGCGATCTAGTTGCAAACCTTCAAAGCCTTTTAGGTATGCATCCCAATCCTTTTCAAGGTTCTTATCGCCTGTTACAAACTGAGCCAAATTTGTTTCAATATAATCTGCAATCGTTGTTTTTAACTGAGCTGCTTCACTTGAGTCTTCCAAATTAATAAATATACCACTTGGATAGTTTTCTGTTGTTGCATATGGCTCGTAATTATTTTTTGTTTCTTGATGCAAACGAGTGCCGTAGCCATCTTCAGCTAAAGGATCCTCTGGTGCTGTAAAGGATGCTCGGTATTCAAAAGTCCGCAAAGAAGGGCCTAATTGCTCCCAGCCATCATTATGAGTTTGACCGCCCTCGACTGGAAGTTGAGTATATTTTGCTTGTTCTCCATCATAGTCAAGCTCCCCTTCTTCCGCCTTACGCCATCCTTTGCCTTCAGGTCCATATTCTTGTAAAAGAATCGCTTCTTCCGTAAAAAGGAAATCAACAAGTCTGATCGCGGCAATTTGTTGTTCCTCTGTTGCCTTATTGGTTAAAGCAAATTGCCCGTTGGCCACACTTGCTTCAATATTTGCCTGTTGCACCCCTTTAGGGCCTTTTAATGCTGGTACGGTCACATATTCTTTATGACGCGGTGTTTTGTCATCAGGTGATAGAGCATAACTTAATAATGCAGTTGTGACTGAACCCATCACATTCTCGTCGCGATTTGCAAGTTGATTCACAGCATCATTATTTTGAGTAAAGGCGCCCATATCGATCAGTCCTTCTGAATATAACTTGCTCATATATTCTAGACCTTCTCTCCACTCATCTGTATTTGCAGCAAGTGACACTTTATCATCACGAACGATTAAATAGGTATCTCCGTCATTATAAATAAACGGGTCCATCAGATAAACGGCAAAATTCCCGCCCCACATCGTTGCTTCTGTAGCCGCTGTTAAAGGGATTTCATCCGCTTTTCCATTACCATTGGGATCTTCTTCTTTAAAAGCTTTTAATACAGTATATAAATCATCGGTTGTCTCAGGAATCTTAAGGTCTAATACGTCAAGCCAGTCTTTATTGATCCAATATTTATTCGGATAGGAGCAGTGGTAACATTCATTTACTTGGGGAATTGAGTAAATATTGCCATCTGGTGCTGTAATCGATTGTTCCAGATAATCAAGATCTTCCATTGCCTTTTTTATGTTTGGTGCATATTGGTCAATTAAATCATTTAGCGGTAAAAAGACCCCCTGTTCTCCATAGCGCATTTGTTCTTCAGGTGTTAAATTCCCGTGAAGAATGACCTCAGGATAGTCCCCACTTGCGAGCATTAATTGCTTACGGTCATTTAACGCATCTTGTGGAACAAGATCCCATTCAATATGGATATTTGTCTCTTCCTCCAACCATTTGGTATAGGTATTGGTATTCATATTTTCGATTGTTGGATATTGTGGAGCAAACATTTGCAATGTCATGGTTTCATCCACAATAGGCAATTTCCCAACGGGATTAATGGTAATATTTTCTGTACTCTCACTTTTACTTCCATTCTTTCCTGATTCCTTTGACTGACAAGCAGCAAGGAACACCATCACAAATACAATACTTAGAACTATCCATTTTTTCTTTTTCACAAAATGACCCTCCTTTTTTATAAGAAAATGACTAGTACCTATTTAAAGGATGAACGGTTTAGTTCGCTCCGTCTGCACTTCTAATCCTTTGCGTCAAAGCGCCGTTCTGACAAACATCCTGTTGAGTTCCATCCCCCCTTTCAAAAGAGTAAAACCTTATAATCGGCTAGGATTTTAACGAACCAATCATCACTCCTTTGGTAAAATGCTTTTGTACAAATGGGTATATGAGTAAGACTGGAACACTAGCAACAACAATTAATGCATATTTTAGCTGTTCCTTTAATCCTGCCAAGGCCAAAACTTGATCCACATTAGACATCATCGATGGATCAACGGAATTTAATACGAGAATTTCTCGAAGAATGATTTGCAATGGAAATAAATTAGGATCTCTTAGGAAGATCAATGCTTGAAAATAAGCATTCCAATGGCCCACCGCATACATTAAAGTCATAACTGCAATAATTGGCTTCGACAAGGGAATGACAACGCTTGTAATAAAACGCATGTCACTGCAACCATCTATTTCCGCTGCCTCATACAGATCATCTGGTATGGTTGTCTGAAAAAAGGTTCTCGCAATAATCACCTGAAAAACGGCAACCGCACCGGGCAAAATCATCGCCCATGGTGTATTCAGCAGACCAAGAGCTTTGACAACTAAATAATAGGGAATGAGGCCACCGTCGAATAACATAGTGAAGACAAGAACGGCCATTATAAGGCCTCTCCCATAAAAAGTCTTCCGAGAAAGCGGATAGGCAATCATAATCGTTAACACGACATTCACCAGAGTACCGGCGATTGTATACAAAATTGAGTTTCTAAACCCAAGTATGATATTCGGGTTGTCAAAAACCGCTTTATAACCTGCAAGCGAAAAGTCGACTGGAAACAGCCAGACCTTTCCTGCGACCACGGCACTTGGGTGACTAAAGGAAGAACTGAGAATGTTCATTAAAGGCAGTAATATAATCAGTAATACTAGTATTAAAAAAGTGTAAATCCCTGTTAAAAATACACGATCGCCAAATGATTCACGTACTTTACTTGTTTTCTTAGTCATTTTTTCACCTCTTTACCACAGACTGTTATTAGATATTCTTTTTGCTAGAAAATTGACGAACACAAGTAAAATCAAATTAATGATCGAATTGAATAATCCCACTGCTGCTGAAAAACTAAAATTTGATTCAATTAACCCGACTTTATACACATAAGTAGAAATAACTTCTGATGTTGGGACATTCAATGGGTTTTGCATTAAGTAAATTTTCTCGAAACCAATCGCCATCATATTACCAACATTTAATATCAACATGATAACGGTCACTGGCAAAATACTAGGGATATCAATATTCAATATTTTCTGCCATCTGGAAGCACCATCTATTTTTGCCGCTTCATATAACTCAGGATTAACACCTGCTAGTGCAGCCAAATAGATAATCGCTCCATATCCTGTTTGTTGCCAAACATCTGAGAAAACGTAAATCGTCTTAAATAGTCCCGGTTCCCCCATAAAGTTTCTTGGAGACACTCCAAACAATCCTAGAATGCTATTCACAATGCCAGTATTTGGAGATAACGCCACAATAATGATCGAAACCATAATAACCGTTGAAATAAAGTATGGTGCATATGTGACCATCTGCACAGATCGTTTAAATAAGCCTTGGCGTACCTCGTTTAAGGCAAGTGCTAATATGATCGGTGCAGGAAAACCGATAGCAAGACCATAAAGACTAATCCCAAGTGTATTTTTAATAATATCCCAGAAGATGGGTAGATGAAAAAATTGAGTAAAATGTTTAAATCCAACCCAATCACTCCCCCAGATCCCTTTCACCACATTGTAATCTTTAAAAGCGATCACACTTCCAAACATAGGTACATATTTAAATGTAATTAAAAATGATAGAGGAATTAATACTAATAAATAGAGTTGCCAATGTTTTTTTACTAACTTCCAATTTCTTGCTCTTTTTTTCTTAGTAAGAAGATGATGCGGATTTTTATCGATAACAGCTTTCCCAGTTGACATTCCATCCTCTCCTTTCCGTCATTTATGTAAGGGATTACATGTATCATAGCGACAGACAACAAAATCTGACAACAAGCAAATTTCTTTCGGTTATCCTTTTTCGCATTCCGCTTATCTACAGCGATGAAAGGTAATAAACATAACCATTTTCTCCATGATTCTTTTTTCACCCTCTGCAAATGTCCTGAAAAAGCTAGGTACTCTCCTTCGAAATGGTTGAAGAGGAGATACCTAGCATAATAAATTACGATTCATCCGTTTTTTTGTGCAATTTTCTATATTCTCCTGGTGAAATTCCATATACTTTTCGGAAAACTCTTGTAAATGAATTGGGACTGATATAGCCAACCTGCTTACTGATTTCTACTATTGGTTGATCAGATGTCTTCAATAACTCTTCTGCATGTTCCATCCGAATTCTCGTTAAAAAATCGACAAATTTTTCACCAAAATGCTCCTTGAAGAGTTTGCTAATATATTTTCCTTTTAAATCAAAGACTTCACTTAAATGATCAAGAGATAGATTAACTTCCTTATAATGACTTTCAATATACTGTTTAATCTCCAGCAACACCTCATCATAGCTCTTTGTTTGTCTTTGAGAAATAATTTGTTTGAACATCTCGTCTAATATCGTAAACATGTTTTCTTTCAATTCTTCTACTGTATCAAACTGTTCCAGCTGATCGGCTAGTCGGGAAACGGCATGCTCGCTCCACAATTCTTGAATTTCTTGTGGGAACAAATGTCTCTCCCGTTCCAAATGAAAAATGAAAAAGTTAATAATATGGATAATTTCTTCTTTCCGCAGTTTCGCTTGACTAATTTGTTCAAAAAGCTCATGATATTTTTCACGCCAACTCGGATCACTTAAGCGATAAGCAAACACAGTCTCTTGAGCAAGCTTTAAATAACGGTAAACATCTACTTCTGTTAATGTTATTTCTTCGTATTGGATGGTTTGGTTCAAGCCAAGTGTAGCTTTGTAGGCAAGTGCTCCCGTTGCTTCATCAAATGCTTTACGTATTTCTTCTGGAATTGTAATCAGCCTACTAAATCCGAGTGTAACGGTAAAAGGCAATTGATCAGATATCACTTGTTTGAAGTGGGTAAAGTAATGATACGGATCGATCTCCTCAGACATTTGCACAATCCCAACGAAACGATACTCATTCGCCCAGCCACACCAAAGAACGGGCATTGAATCATGGTCCATTTCACTTGCTCTCTTTTCCATCATAGCCTTCACTTGAAGGAGTTTTTCTGCTCCCAATTCTTGCTTCCATTGACCATACTGATCAATTTCTAAAAGAAACACGATCGATGGGGAGAATATTGGCGATAATTCCATTTTCTCCATCTCTTTCTCCCAATCTGGAAATCCATCCTTCCCCATTAAAATTTGCTCGAATCCATATTTCCTGCGCAGCAATAGAACCTCATCTTCAACCTCATGATAGCGATTTGATTGCTCTAACATTTGATCAAAGGTGTGGGCAATCAGGGTAAATTCATTTCTTTGCGAAGGAATAAGCGGCTCTTTTAATACCCCACCATTAATCTTTCTTACTAGTTGTTCCAACGGCTTGTACGCTTTTTTCGTTATGTAAATAATCCAGATAACACCCGTCAAAACAACAAAAATAGATACAATAATCCATAATAATCGAACAGATTCTATAACTCTAGTCAAATTGCTTTTAGAAAACCCACTTTCTATTGTCCACCCCGTATAATCTGATATGAAGCGCGTAAGAATCCGATCATCTACCGGATGAACATCTTCATTCAAAAGCTCCGTTCCACTTCTATCAGTCAGACGAACAAAGCTTACTTCTGGATCATACATTTCCTGAATCCCCTTTTTTAGCTCGTTTACACTCACGTTCACCACGATAAACCCTTTGGCTTTTCCGTGAAAAGGAACAGGCCGTTTCAAGGATACAACTGCTTTTTTATCTTGTTTTGGGAATTCCTGGAAAAGGCGTTGGTCCGTCCAATGAGATGAATGTCCAGTGGAAGTGGTTTTAATAAAGGAATGGTCTCCATAATCCAATACTTTCGTCACCGTACTAAGACTCAAAACGGTTTCATCATGATCACGAACTAAATAAGCAGAATCAATCATTGGATAATTTATGGTTAACTCTTGCAATGCCTTATATGCTTCAAGATTTCTAGGTACATCAGCTATATCTTCTCCCTCTAAAAACGATTTAAAGCTTTTATTGATCAAAGATTCTCTTAGTATCCGCTGATCGATCTCTTTCAAACTACGATCGACATAGCGATACGCTTGTCCAGCTAATGACTCGTTTATATTTAGAGCTTCCTGCTTACTCTGTTCATTTAAGACTTGAAAGAAAATAAAGAATAAAACAAGGATAATAATAAAAAAGACAGGTGTATACGCGAATAACATTTGGCGAAACCAATTACGCTTCATACATTTTCCCCTCTCCAAAATAAAATCAGAGCATTACAATGATTTCAGCAAATCCTTACCATAGACAAGAATGAATAGCATGTCTTTCCAATTTGGAGCATTCGAAGGCGTATGATCCATATAGATCGGGGCTTTCATCAGTAGGTTGAAGGTTATGACGAATTGGCATATCTTAAGAAAAGCAAAAGCGCCCGTTTAGCGATGGACAAACTTTTTAAGCTTCTAACGAGATAAATGATACACGGCGAAGTATGAGCCGATGTTGACTTATCGTAAGAAGAAGCTAAAAGTTTGCTAGTCGCTGGGCGCTGGAGCTAGACACTAGCCGAATTTTATACTTTTTTATCTCTAAAAAAATATGGTGTGGAGCCTTTATTTAGGCATTAAATAGCTTTATGTAAGGACACCTTTTTTTAAGATAATATTGGCATATTGAGCCGATTCTCCAGTAGCCACGATTGCATAGGCTTTTTTGGCTCGCTCATAAAATGCGAAGCGATCCACATATTCCATTTGGAGAGAGATAGCTTGTTCTTTTTGGATGAAGGTTTCATAGTTTTCCCAAATCGTAGGTTGAAATTGCTCTCCTTCCACTACATCCATTAATGTCACAGGATGTTCCACATATGTATCAAGAGGGAAGAATTTTAATATCGCTGCTAATAACTCTGGTATCCCACGTCCGTCACAGCGAATAAGATGATGTTGGGCATGGCTAGCAGACGGAAAATTTGCGTCTGCTAGGACAATTTCATCCCCATGCCCCATCTCCATTAATATTTTCATAAGTTCTGGCGAAATAATTGAAGGAATTCCTTTTAACATACAACGTCACACCCGTTCTTTACTTTTCCTCTATATAATAATTTGTTATAGCACCTAATTTTTCAATCTCACAAGTAATCACATCACCTGGTTGAATATAGACTTGCTGATCTTCTGGTAAACCTAGAACAACACCTTCAGGGGTTCCTGTCAAAATAACATCTCCAGGTTCTAGTGTTAGATATTGCGAGAGATAGCTGACGATTTCCGAGCAGTTGAAAATCATATCTGATGTATTGGAATCCTGTCTGACTTCCCCATTAACGGTTGTTTTTAAATTTAGATCATCAGGGTTACCCACTTCATCTGCTGTCACAAGATAAGGTCCTAATGGACTAAATTTATCACCAATTTTTCCAAGCATCCATTGCTGTGTTCTCATTTGCAAATCGCGGGCAGATAAATCATTCGCTGCGCTATAGCCAAATACATAATCAAGCGCATCTGATTCCTTTATGTTCTTTGCTTTTTTTCCAATTACAATGGCAAGTTCTACCTCATAATCTAGCTTTTCCGTCACTTTTGGTACAGGAATCTCGCTTTTATGACCTGTTAGTGTATTATCGAATTTATTAAAGAGAATGGGAACTTCTGGATAAGGCGCATTTGTTTCATCTGCATGTTTGCGATAATTTAAACCCACACAGATGATTTTATGCGGCCTTGTGACACTTGGTCCCCATACAAGATTTTCAGAATCTACATATACAGTCGTGTTTGTCTCTTCTGCCTGCTCCAGTAGACTTGCCAATTGCTTAGTTGCCTTCTCCCCTCCAGCAATGACAGACATAATATCTGTTTCCACATCTGAGTTACCCGTTTTCTCTGCTGTTGCTTGAACATCGATAATGCCTTTATCTGTTTGAACACCTAATTTATGTACCTCTTGGACTTCATATGTTAATAGTTTCATGGTCAGTATCTCCTTTTCTATTTGTTATGCATCTTTCCCAAATACAACGCCGCCATCAATATATAGTGGGGAGCCCATCATAAACTTCGCTTCATCTGAAGCTAAAAATAGGGCAGCATTAGCGACATCTTCAGGCTTTCCAAGATCACCACTTAGTTGCCGGCCTTTAATACTATTAATCGCTTCCTCAGGATCATCATACGAATTTTTCAAATAGTTCTCCACAAAAGGTGTGTAAATGGTACCAGGAAGTAAAGCATTTACACGAATATTATAGGGAGCATAATCCACTTGCATCGACTTTGTTAAGGATAACACCGCCCCTTTAGAAGCACCGTATAAAGCACGCTTTGCTAATCCCATTTCAGCTACACAAGAAGACATATTAATAATGCAACCGCTCTGCTGTTCAATCATATGAGGAGCGACGTACTTGCAGCCTAAATAAACGCCCTTTACATTGACATTCATTACCTTATCCCAGACATCTGGTTCTACTTCATCGACACGGCCAACATTACTAATGCCAGCGTTATTAAAAAGAATATCGATCTTTTTATGTTCTTTGATTACATAATCTACTAAAGCTTTCACAGATTCTGGCTTTGTCACATCTGCTTCAAAAAACGAGGCTTCCCCCCCTTTTTGTTTAATTTCCTGTACAGTTTGTTGGCCATGCTCTGGATTGACATCATTGACGATGACATGAGCTCCTTCTTCTGCAAAACGAAGAGCGGTTGCTTTTCCAATTCCACTGCCTGATCCTGTAATAATCGCCACTTTATCAGCTAATCTCATTTTATAACCCCCTTTCTTCCTGCATATGATCCTCCGGTTGCGCTGCTTTCACTGTCAATCCTCCGTCTACCATTAATAAATGACCATTAATTTGCATTGCCTCATCTGATGCTAAAAAGACAACCGCATCACCAATCTGCTTTTCGGTCCCCAAGCGTTTCATTGGATTTGCTTGAATTTCTTGCTCCCGAATCGCAGGATCTTCTAAATAATCGTGACACATATCCGTATCGACTGTACTAGGACCAACTGCATTTACATTGATATGATGTCTTCCAAGCTCAATCGCCAATGCTTTTGTGAGCTGATTTGCAGCTGCTTTGGAAGAGATATAATGCGGGATAACTGGACTTGTCACAAGCACACTAGCTGTAGAGGCAATATTAATAATTTTGCCGTATTTATTTTTCATCATATTCGGAGCAACACGCTGTGCAGTTAGAAAAATAGATTTTACATTTGTTTGATAGGTTGTATCCCATAATTCCTCTGAAACATTTAGAAACGGTTGAAATGGGGCAATGCCCGCATTATTGACGAGCACCTCTACAGCTCCTAGAGTTTTTTCTACTGCCTCAATCATCTGATCGACCTCTTGTTTGATGCCGACATTTGCTTCCACAACCATGAATTTCCCACTATATGATGCTTGTAACTCCTCTTTTAGAGCGTTTGCTTGTTCAAGATTTTCAACTGACTTGTAGTTGATTGCTACGTCAGCTCCTTCTTCTGCTAGCCTGCGCACAATCGCAGCTCCAATTCCACTACTTCCGCCTGTCACAAGTGCCACACGTTTTTCAAGTCTTTTCATATCTCTGCTCCTTTTTGTTGATCCTCTTTATAAACTAATACCAATACGACTTATACTAAATTCGGCATGCCCTAATATTTCCGCTTTTGTTTGTTCTCCATTTGCAACTCCTAAGATGAAATCATAGATATTTTCCCCGGCTTGATCTAATGTTTCCTTCCCTTGTAAAACAGGGCTTGTATCGATATCAATATTATCAGCCATTCGTTTGGCTGTAAGTTCATTTCCAGTTACTTTGATTACTGGAATAATTGGATTTCCAGTCGGTGTTCCCCTCCCCGTTGTAAACACGACCATATGTACTCCAGCAGCCGCCATTCCAGTTACACATTCGATATCATTTCCCGGGGAATCCATAAAATAATAACCATTGTCAGGGATGTCATCAGCAAATGGAAGAACATCCTTTAATGGTGCATTTCCAGCCTTGCTAATGCACCCAAGCGATTTTTCTTCGATCGAAGATAGTCCTCCAGCTATATTTCCGGGGCTTGGATTCCCGCCACGCATATCAACACCCATGCGCTCAATTTCAGCTTCAAACCCTTCAATCGCCTTATAAAGCTTTTCTATTACGCCCTCACTTACTGCTTTCGCTGCAACAAGATGCTCAGCTCCAATAATTTCAGTTGTTTCCCCCATGATGATCGTTCCACCATTAGCTAAAAGCATATCAGACGTTTTTCCAAGTGCTGGGTTACTACATAGTCCGGAGGTGAAATCAGACCCTCCACATTTTACTCCAACAATTAATTCAGAGACCGGTACATCTTCTGTGGGTATTTCTTGAATGGCACCTACTAATTTCTTTGCTTCAGTAATCCCCTTTTGAATGGTTTTAATGGAACCGCCTTCAGTTTGGATATCAATCCAGACAACAGGTTTTCCTGTTTCCTCAATTTCCGCTTTGACTTCTTTAGCATCGATTACCTCACAACCAAGACTAACAATTAAAACTGCTCCAACATTGGGATTCTTCCCCATTCCCACCAAGACTTTATGTGTTCTTTCTTTATCATCTCCTACCTGACTACAGCCGTGCTGGTGCGGAATTGCGACTGAATCCGAAACTTGCTGTTGAATTCTTGCACATACCTGATTCGCACAAACAACAGTCGGTAAAATCAGTAGGTGATTACGGATTCCAATTTTTCCATTTTCTCGCCGATAGCCTTTAAACGTTTGCATGTTTTTGCGCCTCCTTACTCTTTTTATCTCCTCTACCTCTAATGCCTTCAATATTATGAATATGAACATGTTCGCCCACTTGTATTTGCATGGTAGCTGCTCCGATCACTTCACCATATTTGAGCACTTCTTGCCCTTTCTGAATTGGTAAAATGGCTACTTTATGACCAAAATCCACATCATTTTTCAATTCTATTTGTTGCTCATTATCCTTTTGGATGTATGTTAACGTCTCCCCTTTTTTAATATCTTTTAAAAGGGTTGCAACATTGTCTTTATCGTCCATGACAATGCATGTAATTCCTGATTGAAACGCTTTCTCCATAAAAAAACCTCCCTTTTATCCAGTATTTTTTGTTATCGGTATCATAATCTTAACAAATCATTGGCTTTTATGTCAATTAATTATTTTAAAGGTTAAGCTTATCATCATAATTAACCAGTGTCTTATCGGCTAGTGAAGTATTTCATTATAAATTGTGAGAAACGATTTGAATATCTAGTATTTGTTGGTCTCGGAAAATAGATATTTTGATAGGTTTTTCTCCTTTAGAAATTATATTAAGGTTCAATATATCCTTTAAACTCCCTATCTTATATCCTGCAATTTCAATAATGACATCCTTTTCTTGCAGACCAGCATTTACCAATTCACTCTCTTCCGGGGCTGTTTCGATCCATACACCGATTTCACCTGGAAGACCGAATGCTGATACTTCACCAATACCAGTCACATTTCTGATTTGAACTCCCATCCACTCATAAGTCTCCCCATCACGGGTGCTGGCAGTAAAATCTACGGGTTTTGGTAACTCGGGGGTACGCGCTATTTGGCGATACTCTTCTTTGTAGACACCAAACAGATCCATCGGAAAGTTATTAAATTCTATTTCTAGTGCTGGTGAGTCGTCCACTACTCGATAATCCCCGATATCCGGATTAATAAATTTAGCGTCTCCTATGATCGAGTTCGAATCCCTCTCACTTTGCTGCTGAAGAGAATTTGCTGGTATAACGACATTTTCACCATTTCTATGAAGTAAGTTGTTGTCACATTCTAATCCCCAAGGTTGGGGTACGAGAATCGGTTTGTAAGTCTCAAAGACAATATTATTTCGAAAGATGTCCTGGCTCCCCTTATACCATACATGAGGGTGGAATGAATTATGAACGATAATGTTATTTTCGCATTTTCGATAAAAACCTTCCCTTAGTTTTATCCCGCCACTAAGACAAAGATTATTATAAATATGGTAGTTACTTGACCCATCATCCAAATCGATATCCCAGCCATGGTCACAACGCCAGCGATTATTGCGGATAATGACAGGCTTGATCGTATCTAGTATTGGGAGCTCGCTAGGTTCTGGTTTCTCGTTTGCAAGGTTCAGGTGATTCAGGTCGACATCCTCCAACCCCCAAAAACGGTCACGTCCCCAAGAATTGAAAGAACCGTGATCACCTGTTTCCAACACAGTATCGAATACATCATTACATTCGATTAGATGTCCACCCCATGTTCCATCTGATATATTTATCCCTGCTCTAGGAACCTCGTAGATGCTGCAGTGGCGAATTGTAATGTTCTGTGACATTGAAATTTGAATCGGTGCAGATTGTTTTTCATACCGACCACTCCGATAAATAAGACAATCCTCCACAAGACAATCAGCAGGATATTCATTTGTCAAAGGGCCAGGTGTCTGATCAATATCTTTCAGTTTTTGTCTCTGATTATACTCAAATAGCGGGCTGCGTACAGCTGAAGCCTGTCCAACAAATGCAATTCCATTTGCACCAGCATTAGCAATATGACAACCGCGTACTGAAATCTCACGATTGAAACCGCTGACGAAAATGGCATTTCCACCTAATTGATCTAAAAAGCAGTCTTCCACATGGCAGTTTTTGCTTCCCTCGAAGAATATCGCACCGCCGCGGTAAATTGTCCAATCACTACGAAGCAGCGGTTCGCGGGTATCCATGAAGCTTCTGGATGTATGACGGAAAGTAAATCCCTTAAGCGTAATTCTGCATACAGGCAGTGCCTCGGTTCCAGCGAATTCGATTAAATGGCGTAACTGAGCGGCTTCGACAACTGCATTCTGTAAGTCAGTATCCGCAATTGGATAGACATAAAGAATGTTCTTACGACGATCTAAATACCATTCACCGGGTGCATCTAGTTCTTCAAAAATATTTTCTACGAAACGATATTCATCATGCATGCCAAGCGGGCGATTATTTTGCCAGCCTCCTTCATAAGTCAACTTATCGTTTGGATCTTTGCCGGTTATGAGATAATGATAACCGCCCCACATGTGTTTATGCATCGCATGAATATAGCCATCGCTGGGATCAGACCAACCTGCAATTCTATTTTCATTTAAGCAATCGGAAGAGTAACCGTTATAAATAGATACAGTGGGATCATAATTCGGGTAACGAGCCATCCAATAGCGTTTTTCATTTACGAATAACTCATCTATCTCTATATCTTCAGGAACACTCGCTTGCCATATCCCATCACGAAAATAAGTCCATGCTAATTTTAATGAAGTTCCACCACTAATCACAACGCGTTCATTTTCGAAAGCTTCAAAGAAAATAGGGACTTCATCCGAGCCAGAGTCTTCAGCAGTAAACTGAAGTGGTTCTTTTAAAAAATACGTACCTTCTCGCACATAGACCCTGATTGGAGCTACAGCTTTATGTTTGGCAGCTCGTACCGTATGCTGCGCTTTATCTAAAGTAGCAAATGGCGCATCCTTTGTACCGGGGTTTCTATCATCTCCTAAGCATGAGACAAAGAATGTAACTGCCCCTACGTCTTCCTCACACTGATTACTAGAATTTTCAGAGTAACTAGATGGCATCATCATAGTTTTTTCCTCCTGTCAAACGTAAAAATTAATTTTATCAATGTAAACCGCCTTTTTAACCAAGTATCTTTAAAAGTGTAATTAGAATAGGTTGCATATTTCCAGATCTACTTTATTTTTTGATTTTGATTTTACACAGATAGTGAAATTATTGTGTTGCTTTTGCCTCTTGAATTTTAATTTCCCATTCTTCCTGGGTTCTTCTTAGAAATTCTTGAATGTCTGAACTCTCTTTTAATTTTTCAAAGTCAAACTCGACAAAGCTATCCCAAGGACTTTTTCTTTCTGGTGGGGGTGCAGGTGTATTGACGAACAATGCCGCTACGTTTTTTCCTTCCATGAGTGGATTATCTGCTCCATATTCCTGGTTAGGAACCCCTGTACTTGAAGGCACTGGTGTACCTTTTTTTGAAAGGATTGTTTGATACTCTTCAGACACTCCTTCTATAATAAATTGTAATGCTGCATCCTTATTTTCACTAAAATTATTGATCGCCCAAGGATGTCCACTAGGTTCAGTACCAATTCCAGGTAGATCCTTCCAAACCGGCATAGGAGCTACATCTATTTCCCAGTAATCATTATCATGGTACACTAATACTCCTTGCCAACCGATTTTCATAGCTGTTGTTTTAGCTTCAAAGCCACAACTTTCTTCATCGTTTCCTGGTAAATCATAAAATCTATTCATCAATTCGATATATTGGGTAAATTTTGGTTCCGACGATAATAAAATTTCACCTGTTTCCGGATCTGTTTTATTAACAGAAAGTTGACTTAAAGGTGCGTATTCAAGATCCACCATTTCCAACCCACAATAATATGTTCCACTTCGTTCTCCAGTCAATTTAGGCGCTAAATCCATTAATTCATCCCACGTCATACTTTCATTAGGGTCTGGATATCCTACACCAAATAGATCAAATATTTCCTTATTATAGTATAAGCCAATAACTGTTGTTTCCTGCGGAATACCAACTAGTCTCCGTTCCTTATCTCTAGACCGAACATTGTCAAGTGCAACATCTTGAATATGACTTAAATCAACTCCATAACTCTCGATCATATCATCTAAAGGATAAACCGAGTCTAATTGTTCTAAGGGTTGTTGCCCGGTAAAGGCCAGAAACACATCAGGAATGGTATCATTTGCATACAATTCTTCCAGATTTTCTACTGTTCCATCCTAATCGACATGCTCAATTGTGATATGGGGGAGGTTCTCACTAGCAAAATCTCCAATCCGACCATTAAATGCCTCTTCCCCCCAAGGAGTTGCGACTTTAATTGTCGTGTCCTCGGTAGAAAATTGTTTCTTCACTTCTTTATCCTCGGTATCCACATTGTTTTCAGATTGTCCATTATTATTTTGTTCCGACTGAGATTGAGTATCGGTGACATCGCTGTTACAAGCGACTAACAAAGATAGAAAAAGCAGAAAAGCCCCAATAAGCAAACATGTTCTTTTAGCCTCCATTATACTCCTCCAAATCTATATATTTAATTTTGTCCCTAACCAAATCGGACTATCAATGATACTGATAACTAAAAAATCTACTCTCCCCCCTCACTATCATTCTATTTTAGTTTGAAGGCGGCAAATTTTTTAATATGCGGTATATCTACTGACTTAGTAACCGTCAATCTGATTCTAGTAACCCCAACTGTACTAAAGGTTTCAATTCTTTTGTGGCCCACAGCCTCACCGGAACAAAGCATTTTCCAGTTACCATCCACTAAACCGTCTATTTGATATTCTCGAATCCGTTCGCCATGGGCTATATCTTCCATAATAACGATCTGATCCAAAATAGTTGGTATCTGAAAATTAATCGTTAAATGATGTCCCACACCACTTGTCTCACTCAAAACATTCTCGAATCGGCTTTTGATCTCTTTTCCAAATTCCCGGAATTGTGAAACATCAGCATCTGGCACTAATCCACGATCATCGACAACCATACCAATGAGTAAATTGCAATTCCGACCAACCGATTTGTAATAGCATTCTACTAATTCATCTGTTGATAATAATAAACCCTCTTCATCTTTATACCAAAACCATTGTTGCTTACGATTCGGAACATCGGCTTCAGCAGGGGCCCAAAGTTTTCCATCTACCATACCACTTCCATATTGGGGTGAAAATTGACCATACTTATCTGCTGTATATTCTGTCGTGCTCCAACAAGGGTATTCCGCAAAGCCATCTTCGTTACCAACCCAGCGAATCAAAGATGCAATTTCCTTTGGCCCCTGAAAACAAATAGCTTGAGGTTGCAGTTTCCTTAAAATAGATGTTACATCTGGTCCCCCTTTTTCGGGTGGCAAGGTACCTCCATCAAACCAAATTTCGAATAATCTTCCATAGTGGGACCATAATTCAGTAACTTGCTGCATGACCATTTGATTATAGCGCTCTTGTTCTTCGGAATCACCAGATGAGACAGTTCCCGGGTTGTCCACTTGAAAATATGCATTGGCCGAAGTACTATAATACAATCCAGGCCGAATATCGTATTTTTCACAGGACTCAATAAAATCCCTGACAATATCTCCCGTTCCTTCACGCCATGGGGAGTTTTTTATGCTGTATTCGTGCGCATGAGTCGGCCATAAACAAAATCCACTACAATGTTTTGCTACAAGAATCGCATATTTTGCTCCCGCCTCCTTTGCTGTTCGAATCCATTGATCTGTGTTTAGATGACTCGGATTAAAGATAGTAGAGTCAGGCTGATATCCCCATTTTCCCCTCCACTGATAGCTTGGTTCAAAAACTTGAATATCATAATGAATCAAAACACCCATCTCAGCATCTGCCCATTGCAATTGTTCTTTAGTTGGCTTACTTAATCGTTTTTGCAGCAAAAAAATGCACAACCTTCCTTCAAAAATTATTAATAGGGCGTTCCTTTTACAAACGAATATAAAATATCGATAAACTTCTTAGTTACGATGGGTGGATGGTGTACACATCACCTTTTATCGCTCTAAATTCAAGAATAGAATCGTGCCACGTAGTGGTTACCATCCTCTCCCCATTACAAACTAAAAGCGGTATATCAGTCCTAATTCTACAAATTCCTTCTACCTTTGATTTGATTTTCGCGGAATGGAATCCCCCGTCTTTCCATATGATGTCGACTTCATATCCTCCCCTGGCTCGCAATCCTCTGACAGACCCATTCAACCATGTTTGAGGCAATGCAGGTAAGAAAACAATTTCTCTGCAATGCGACTGTAGCAGCATTTCAGCTATACCGGCTGTTGCCCCAAAATTACCGTCAATTTGGAAAGGTGGGTGTGCATCAAATAGGTTCGAGTAAATCGAAGTTGTCAAAAGTTGACGAACGTTTTGATACGCCTTTTCCCCTTCACGTAACCGCGCCCAAAAATTGATGATCCAAGCACGACTCCAACCTGTGTGGCCGCCACCATTTGAAAGTCTCCCTTCTAGAGTTTGTATAGCAGCGTTAGCCAATCTAGGAGTATGAATGGGATGGATTTCTTCCCCTGGATGTAAGGCGAACAAATGAGAGATATGGCGATGACCTGAATCCACTTCTTCATAATCCTTGAGCCACTCCATAATCTGACCAAGTTGCCCAATCTCCGTTTTCGGCAATCGCTTGATCGCCTTTTCTATTTCCAACATAAAATCATCATCGTTCTCTAAAATCTTCCCAGCTTCATGGATAGCCGTGAATAAAAATTGTAGGATTTGGTTATCCATAGCAGGCCCCATACAAAGATTTCCTTTGGTTCCATTTGGAAGTTTAAACGTATTCTCAGGAGAAATGGACGGGCCTGTCACTAGCTGACCATTCTCATCCTCAACAAGATAGTCCAAGAAAAATTCAGCTGCTTCTTTCATAACAGGATAGGCACGATTACGAAGGAAACCTTCATCTTGTCCAAATCGATAATGCTCCCATAGATGTAAAGATAACCATGCCGCGCCCATTGGCCAAATCGAGGCAGATAAAGGGATCCCTTCTATATGCGTTTCTCCCCACAGATTCGTATTATGATGGGCTACAAATCCGCGACATCCATATAACTCTTTTGCTGTCGATATTCCTTTTTCTCTCATTCTTTCAATTAAATCAAAAAGTGGTTGATGACACTCAGCTAAGTTACATATCTCTGCAGGCCAGTAGTTCATCTGGGTATTAATATTAAGCGTATATTTTGATTCCCATGGAGGAGTGAATTGATCATTCCAGATTCCTTGTAAATTGGCGGGCAAACTACCCGGTCTTGAACATGAAATAAGTAAATAGCGACCGTATTGAAAAAAGAGAGACTCTAAATCTACATCTTCTTCTCCCTCTTGATAACGTTTGATGCGAAGATCTGTTGGTAATGAACATAGCTCTTCTTTTTCTCCATTTGCAAGATCCAGATGAACCCGTGCGAATTTTTCATGATATTCTTTTATATGTGCTTCTTTTAGTTCGTCATACGTTTGTATAGATGCGTCTCCTACTTGCTCCAGACAAACCCGTTCAGGATCTTGATAACGAAAAGTGGTTGCAGTACTTAGAAAAAGGGTTACCGCATCTGCGTTTTCAACTGAGATCGAGTCCCCGATCGTTTGAACCTTTCCTCCTTCATTTACTGCCTTGATAGCCGTACGAAATTCCACACCATCTCGCCCGCACTCCCCCTCCATAAGTAGAATATTTGGAGATATAGCTCTACTCCCTAGATCAAATGGACGGCGCATCATATTCGCACTAAAATTCAAAGCTCCCGGCCTATCACTTATTAAGCGTATGACCACAGTTTCATCCACAGCACTGCTAAAATATTCACGTGAATATTTTACTTTTCCTTCCTTATATTGAACCGTTGTAATAGCTGTCTCTAAATCTAAAATTCTACAATATTCATCCACAGACTCATCATCATGAACAAACCATAAATATAAATCTCCTAGTGGTTGATAAGGATGTAAATATCTTGGCTGAGAAAACAACGCCATTCTCGCTAAATGCTCTGCCTCTTGTTGCTTTTCGGAAAATAGTAATTGCCTGATTTCAGGTAAATACTTTTTGGTATCTGGATTATTGGCGTTTTGCGAACCTCCATACCAAATAGAATCTTCATTTAATTGAATTTTCTCTTGATGGATTCCTCCAAAAATCATTCCTCCTAATCGGCCATTTCCGATAGGGAGAGCTTCTGTCCATTTTTTTGCTGGTTGGTTATACCAAAGTTTTTGATTCGTTTGCAATGTTCAACCTCATTTCAATTGAATTAGAATTTCTTGAAATACGGGCTTCCTAGGAACTCTAAGGGGTGAGATAATTAAATCACTTAGTTTCCAGTTGTAACTTATACTAGGAAGTGACCACTAATACAAAAAATATTAATTTTTTCAAGCTTTACTCTCTTTTTTACATTGGATTCTCTTGGAAATATCTATCAGTATTTAGAAGACCTTCTCAAATGCCCTCTTATATACAACCATATGTTTATTTTTGAACCTTTTCATAATTCTTCCAAAAGGCTTTTCCTGTTGGATGCCGTTCCTCAAACCATTCATCTCTAAACTTTTTCATTTGCTCTCGTAATTGTTTGATAATCTCTTCATACCCTTCCACATCATATAAATTATTCATCTCTACTGGATCTTCAAGTAGGTCAAATAACTGCGTATAAATTGTGTTACCTGCAGCATATTCTATTAATTTAAAGCGCTTATCTTTTGTTGCGCGTACTTTATCTGCATAGGAGAAATATAGATTCTCACGTAAACAGACCGTTTGATCACTTAATAGAGGGAGCATACTAAGCCCTTCTACAGAAGCAGGAATTTCTATACCAATTAGCTCACAAAGAGTTGGGAATATATCAAAGTGGTAAACATAGCTATCCCTTATTTCATTTTCTGGTATGCCTGGTCCTGATAAAATTAGAGGAACCCTTATACTGTGATCATAATTATTTTGTTTACCCAGCAATCCATGTTGACCAAGTGCCAGTCCATGATCTGCTACAAACACAACAATAGTATTTTCATATAGTCCTTTTTCCTTTAGTTTGGTGATGATTTGTCCAATTTGATCATCATGATGGGTGATCATTGCATAATATCGAGCAATATGTGTTCTTACATCTTCCTCTTTTCTTGGATAGGAAAGTAAAACCTCATCTCTTATATTTTTAACACCGAAGTCAAGCGAATGCTCTCCAACGAAATTTATTGGTAGCTCAATCTTATCCGGGTCGTACATATTCATAAACTTCCTAGGTGCATTTCTTGGATCATGAGGAGACATAAATGCTAGATTCATAAAGAAAGGTGTTTTCTCTTGATAACAATCTAACCAGTCAATCGCTGTTTCAGCAAATAGATCTGTGGAATGTTTTCCTGGATAAATTCGATCACAGTGCATTTGGGTTACGGAATCCTGTAACATCGGATTCGTAATAAAGTTTTTTATATTATTATATTGACCCGTTTGATCATAATCTGAAACAGGTACATTCCAATGATCCCACATTCCACCAAAGAAGATATTTTCTCCATCTAAAAAACTTCTATTAAATGTTTCCGTCCCATTATGCCATTTACCTGTTGCAAATGTAGTATACCCTTCTCGTTGAAGGGCCTCGCCTAATAAAGTATGATCGGCTGGAATAATGGCTCCATCGCTCGTCCAAGTAAAATGGTTTTTCCCAGTATGGATCATTGCTCTACTTGGCATACATACTGCACCTGTTGTTCCACCAGGAATATGTGCTTGGATAAACGAGGTACCTGTTTTAACTAATTCGTCTAGATTAGGCGTTATGACTTCTCTATTTCCCAAGGCATTTATAGTTCCATACCTTTGATCATCAACAGTTATCAAAATAATATTTGGTCTACTCATTTCAAATTCATAATCTCCTTTGTCATCCACAACTCAACAAAGTTATGCTGACAAACTTGTCAATCAGCATAACTTCATTGAGCGGGCCTTATTGCCATTCGATTCGGGATTCAGAGCATCTTCTGAATGAAATAAAGACACACAATTAATCTTTTAAAAATATCTCTATAACAGGAACAGAAATATCCGGTTTTTGCACAGGTACTTCCAATGTAACGGATCCAGATGTGACTCTAGCTGAAATATGAGAGTGCACTTCATTTGGATCATGTTCTTTATAATGGATCTCTGAAGCATCGTGCAGAAATTGAGCATATGCTATTTTTCCAGATAAGCCTTCTATATGAATATGTTTAAATGGCCAGGAAAAAATATGCAGATATAAGCGGTTACCTTTTTGTGTAAAACGACAATCAACCGGAGCGGTAAATCCACTTGCATTTGCGCCATAAATGGAACGAGCATTTACCCTCATCCAATCACCTATCTCATTCAAAGTGTCAATTGATCTCTGTTCAAATTCTCCGCGTCCATTTGGCCCTACATTTAGAATAAGATTCCCCCCTTTTGAAACGCTGTCAATTAACATCTTCACCAACATTTGCGGTGACTTCCAATCTAAATTGTCTCGATCATATCCCCAACTGCCATTTAATGTTTGGCAAGCCTCCCATATAACTGGCTTATCATCCTCTATTAAAGCCGCACTTGGTTGGTATTGTTCTGGTGTTCTCACCCCGCGTCCTAAATCAAGCCTGTCATTGAGGATAATATCTGGTTGCAATTCGAAAATCATTTTTTCTAATGCTTCAGATTTCCAATCATCTGCCCCTTTTCCAGTTGACCAATCCCAATTTCTATTCGGATATGAAAAGTCAAACCAGAGATAATCAATTTTCCCATAATTCGTTAATAATTCTCGTACTTGCCCATGTAAATATTCCACATAATTATCCATCTTACGATTAGTGGCTTCTCTCTTAAAATCTTCATCATCTCGTTGGGGATGCAACCCATCAATTGGAAATTCGGGATGGTGCCAGTCAATCAAAGAATGGTAGAAACCAACTTTCAATCCTTCTTCTCTAAAAGCGTTGACCATTTCTAATAAGAGATCCCGTTTTGCTGGAGTGTTTGTCACCTTATAGTTTGTTAGTTTGGAATCCCAAAGAGCAAACCCTTCATGATGTTTTGTTGTAATCACTAAATATTTCATTCCCGCATTTTTTGCCACATGTGCCCATTTTTGTGGATCGTATAAATCAGGATCAAAAAATTCAAAATACTTACGATACACATCTGGATGAATTTTCTCCCGGTTCATCACCCACTCATGACGAGCAGCACTTGAGTACAGCCCCCAATGAATAAATAATCCGAATCGATCATGAATAAACCAGTCTGGATTCCCATAATAAGCCGGCCAATTGGTATTTTGAACTGCAACACTTTCTTTTTGCATTATCTCTTCTCCTCCTCTAATGTTTATTTATATTTCTCGTCATACGCTTCTTGGTAAATTTCGATGTAACGCTCCAAATTCATTCCTTCCAGTGTAGCAAGGTATTGATCCCAGCCTTTGTCAATATCATCATCCCCTGAAATAAAACGGGCATTTGATTCATCAACAAAGTTTTGGATCGTTGCCTCAATCTCTGCTAGTTCGGCGGATTGTTCTTCGTTAAAATAAAGTGGTGGAACGATCATATCCTCATCAGGTTTATATGGTTCATATTTTTCCTTCGTTTCTTCATAAAGGAGTGCTTCTAGGGGCTGTTCATCTGTTGTCATTTCACTTAATCTGAAATCGTTTGTTCTAATAACTGGACCTTGCTGCGCCCAGTGAGTATTCTGCACTTCACCATAGGAGGCTAAACGCACCCACTTTGCTGGTTCGCCATTAATTCCCACTTCCCCTTCTTCAGCCCAACGCCAATTCTTATCTTTTTCACCAATTACAGCTCTTAATGTAATCTCCTCTTGATAGAATCCTTCCGCCCAGCGCAAGGCGACTTCTGGATGTTTCGCTTGGTTTGTAATAATGAAAGAAGCTCTTCCCGGTACTGGTGGTTGATACCAAGAAACCCTGTTTCCTTTCGGACCCCCTAAAGGAGGTACGGCCACATAATCTAGCCATTTTCCGCTATTGCCACCACCAGTCATAAAATCACCCTGCCAATATCCCATCGCCATTCCTAATATTGTTTCCTTGGAATTTCCTAGACGCTTTAATTGATCTTGATCCTGTGTTAAAGACTCTTTCGCCATTAAACCTTCCGAATACAATTGATGGATGTATTCCAGCCCTTCTTTCCATTCAGGTTTTGTGTAAGGGACTTGAATTTTTCCATTTTCAACATACATTTCATTGTAAATAAATGGATCCATCAAGTAACTAGGAAAAGGCCATAAATCTTTATTACCAGCAATCGGAAGCTCATCTTGTTTACCGTTTCCATTAGGATCTTGTTCTTTGAAAGCCTTCAAAACTTGATAGAATTCTTCCGTTGTTTCAGGCATTTCTAGTCCAAGCTCATCTAACCAAGGCTGATAGATCCATAGTTTTTGCGCCAATGTACAATGATAACATTCATTGATGTATGGCATTGAATAGATATTCCCATCAGGTGCCGTAATCGACTCTAAAATATCTGGTCTTTCATCTAAGAAACTTTTCACATCTGCTCCATAATCCTGAATCAAATCATTCAAAGGTAAAAACATTCCTTGGCTTCCATAAATCATTAACTGTGAAAGCGTAACTGGACTGTTCATAATGACATCTGGCAAATCACCACTGGACAGGACTAAATTGAGTTTTTCCTCTGCATTTTGACTGGGGATTACTTCCCATTCAATATGAACATTGGTTTTTTCTTCATACCATTTTGTGAATTCGTTTGTTTTAAAATCTTCTACTAAAGCATGTGAAGGTACTAATACCCTCATTGTTACTTTTTCTTTCGTGATAGGAAATGTCCCAGGCTCCGTTAGTTCAATGTCTTTTGCATCATTGGCTTTGCCGCCTGCTTTCTCCTCATTATTGCAAGCCGTTAAAAATACAAGAAAAGTCAATACAACAAAGAATAAACAAGATAATTTTACCTTTTCCAATAAAATCCCCCCTTAATATCACTTGGATGATAGATCAGAACATATAAACAGTGTTTTCCCCCTTTCTAAACTAGGAAATGTGCCAATCCAAGGAAGGCTATTCCTTTAATGAGCCAATCATCACACCTTTAACAAAATGTTTTTGAACAAAAGGGTAAATGACAAGGACTGGAATAGAAGCCACTACGATTAATGAGTATTTTAAAAGTTCCCGCAAACCGGAAATCGCAGCCTGTGATTCTACATCCATAAACATTTCAGGATCCACTTCGTTTTGAACAAGAATATTATTTAAAACTAATTGCAAAGGAAAATAATCTTGATCTCGCAAATAAATTAATGCGTTGAAAAAGGCATTCCAGTGACCAACAGCATAAAACAATCCCATCACAGCAATAATCGGCCCTGATAATGGAAGCACAATTCTTGCTAAAAACCTGAAATCGCTACAGCCATCCATTTTAGCTGCCTCATGTAACTCATCTGGAATCGTCATTTTAAAGTATGTTCTCGTTATAATCACATTAAATACAGACATTGCATTTGGAATAATCATTGCCCAACGGGTATTCAGCATCCCTAATTCTTTAACAAGCAAATAATTAGGAATCAACCCGCCACTGAAAAGCATGGTAAATAAAAATAAAAGCATGAAGAAATTACGACCATAGAAATCCTTCCTTGATAATGGATAAGCTGCCAGTATGGTTAAGGAGATATTAATGAGTGTACCGGCTATCATATAAAATAATGAGTTTCCATATCCCGTCCAAATTTGTTTATAAGCAAAAACAGCTTTATAGCCTTCAAGACTAAAATCAACCGGCCATAACCACACCTCACCCGCTGTCACGGCATCTGAAGAACTAAAGGATGAACTCACGATATAGATCAGTGGGTAAAGAAACACAATCAACATAATGCTTAAAATCACATGGTTTATTATCGAGAAAATTTTATCAATTCTTGTATCGTTGACCCCATTAACATTCACTATGATCACTTCTTTCTCCTTGATTCATCACCATAGACTTTCTTGCCCTATTTTTTTCGAAAATCTATTAACCGAATAGATTAGAATAAGACCAATAATTGATTTAAATAATCCGATCGCAGCTGCGTAGGAATAATTGGGTACAGCCGAAACAAGTCCTACTTTATATACATACGTATCAATAATTTCAGAGCTTCTTAAATTCAGAGGATTCTGCAATAATAAAGCTTTTTCAAAGCCAATGTTCAAGATGTTTCCCATATCAAGAATCAGCAAAATAATTGTTATCGGTAATATACCGGGAATATCTATATGCCATATTCTTTGTAATTTCGAGGCTCCATCGATAATCGCCGCTTCATGAAGGGCTGGACTAACACTTGAGAGGGCAGCTAAATAGATAATGCAGCCAAAACCAACACTTTGCCATATTCCCGACCAAACATAGATTGATTTAAAATATCCTGCATTTCCCATGAAATGAATCGGTTCCATTCCCATCATGGTAAGTAAACTATTAATCGGTCCTTGTGGTTCTAGGAATACAAGGATAATTCCAACCATTACAACAACTGAAATGAAGTGAGGGGCGTAAGAAATCATCTGCACGGTCTTTTTGAAGTGTTTTTTGTTTACATAATTTAAACTTAAAGCAAGCAATATAGGAAAAGGAAAACCCGCGATTAATTGGTAAAAACTTAAAATAAGCGTATTTTTAATAACTCGCCAAAATTCGTGAGACTTAAAAAAACGTTCAAAATGATCAAAACCAATCCAATTACTTCCTAAAATGCCCTGAACAGGATTAAAATTTTTAAAAGCGATAGTCGCGCCATACATGGGGATATAATGAAAGACAATAATATAGAGAAGTGGAAGAAAAAATAAAACATACAGTTGCCAGCTATTTTTCATTTTCTGTATGGGTGAAGTCTTTTTTATTTTTTTAAGCGCAATACCCCCCTTTGATTTTTCCGCTAGTACTATGTTTCTCATGTGAAACCCTCCTTTAGAGTAAAATGCAATCAGATTTCTAGAAATAATAGCAATAATCAATATATTGTTATCGCTTACATTTGTATTGAAAAATGTGGCTGGGACAAAAGTGTTTTCACTAAAGAAAAAATCGAACTACTAGCGCGTATAAAACACGCTCCGGAACTATACTTCGCTTTCCGCAGACGGATGCATTCCTCCTCAGAATTTGTCTTTTGGAGTCTGGCTAACTCTTACATCCCGCAGTATATTTCTTCCGTTAAGGTAATGTGTTGTTCGTTTTTTGAGCTTAACATTTTAGTTTTGTCCCAGCCTCATCATTTCAGCTAGTTTCATACCTGTTCATTTTTCACTCTTATAAAGCAAGATACATTTAAAATAAATGCCTTGTTTTATATATGCTAGCGCATACACAAGGCGGTAGTTTCACACAGTTGATATTATATGTTATCGGTAATGTTACTTTAACATCGACAAAAATAATTGTCAATAGTTTTTCGAATTATCTAGATATTAATAAAAAACTTCAATCAGTGGGGGGTTTTTCATCCTCACTGATTGAAGAAAACTTAAGACTATGTTGACGAAGCCTTTGCGAACAATATTTTAGTTTTTATTCATCTCTTCTTCTACCTTTGTTTGATAAGTTTCCTCCATCCGTCTTAACACCGTAGTTGGATCATCACCAGATTCGATAAATTCCACGGCAATATCACTATAAAAATCGTTCGGGTTGACTTGAATATCTGGCCCCCATTTTGAATAAACGGGAGGTTCCGCTGGGGGAACGGACAAAACGCCTTCGATATTAAAGTCATGATCCGGGAATGCTTCACTTAAAAATTGATTCATAACTGTTAGATCTTTTAAAGGTGAAATCCTTCCTACACTTGCGTTTTTCGTTTGTTTTTCTGCAGAGGTTAAGTAATCAATGACCTTAAATGCTGCAAGCTTATTCTCACTATGCTTGCTGATTGCTAAAGTCTGGCCAATAAATTTATACGGTGCTGAATTTGGCTTATCCTTCCAAACTGGGAAACTCACCATCCCAAAATCAATTCCAGCTTCTACAAAGCTTGATATATTCGTTAAATGATGCATTGTCATTGCGACGTCTTGATTTACGAAAGTAGACTCCATTCCTTGCTCAAAATTTCCCGGGATGGAAGTAATCTGATCGATTAAATCTAAATATCTTGTAAATTCCTCTTTTTGTGTAAACAAAACTTCACCTGTTTCTGGGTCTGTTCCATTGACAGATAATTGACTTAGCGGGAAAGAATAGTACCATGATGAGCCAAATGTTAACCCACGATAAGTTGTTCCTCCCTTCTCTCCCGTTACCTTTCTGGCAAGATCAATCACTTCATCCCATGTCATATTATCTTCTGGATAATCGACTCCAAATTGATCAAAAATAGATTTGTTATAGTAGAGAACAGGTACAAGATCCTCAAACGGCAGGCCATAAAGTTTATCTTCCCCGTAAGGATCGCGAGCGCGAGCTATATCAATAAGGCCCTCTCTAAATCGGTCTAAATCATACTGGTTTTGTTCAACAAGATCATCCAAAGGATAAGCGACATCGAATTCTTTTAAAACTTCATAGCCATTATGTGCTAACACAATATCTGGATTCATATTTTTAGAAAAAGTTTCTTCAAGTCCTGTGGCGTCTACTGTTTGATCAATCAGTTCCAATGTAATATTCGGAAAATGTTCTTCCACATCATCTTTAATATAGTCTGCAAACATTTCATCATCCCAGGGAAGCATAACGGATAATGTTATCGGGTCATCTGGCATTTCCGGAACTTCGGTTTGATCATTTGTTGTCTCAGCATCTGTTTGGACAGTTTCTTTCGTGTCATTATGACAGCCTGACATCATGACCAGTGAAATAAGCATAAAAATCATCAACACAAACTTCTTTTGAACCAACATCATTGATAACCCCCATAAATTAGAATGTTTTTTATTCATTCTCTTTCCTATCAAGATGTTTTTCTAGAAGTTTACCACCCCTATGATTTGAAGAGAGAAAAACAAATTCATTTATTGCTTAGAAATCGGTACTAATTTGATAGAGCGTAACTTAACTGCTTCGGCTTGCCAAATTTCTGTGCCAATTGATTTTTCTCGTATTTTATTACTGGTTAACGTTAAAGGGAAATTTCCAGTTTCGACAATATCAATACACCCAAGCACAGAATGAACCTCGCTATATGGATATTGACATGCTGGAGAATCTTTTATCAGTTGATCTTCTTGAGGAATCCCTTTAAGCTCTTGGCCAGCTATTTCTACCTTCACCTCCTCATTATAATGCTCTTCCCAAACGGTATTTGTTTTTTTAAAATTCACCAAAACCACATTAAAAGTGCCAGGCTGTGTGATTTTAAAATTCCATTTCGCCGTTTTCTCATTCATTTCTACAGCGGTCTCCGCATGGACTAAATCAAGATTGACTGAACCGGACACTTGTTGCATAAATTGCTCATCCACTTGAGCATTTCCAGCTAATTCAAGTACGATAATGGAAATATATTGGTCAGGAGCACCCTTTGGTAAATTAATCCCAAGGATATGATGATCCAGTGATTCTGTATATGATTGCGTGATGGACAAATTCTCCTTTTCTTGATCTGCCAATAAATACGCTCGCAGCACCTTGTTTTTTAAGCCAAACAACTTAAGGTGATCTGTCCATTTTTCATTATTGACATGAAGATACATTCTTCTTGGCTTGATTGTGACAGCTCCCCATTCAAGTTCATACGAAAAAGGACTGGCATTTGTACCATATATTGCTTCTCCATTGCGTTCGATCCATGCTCCAGCTTGTTCTAATACTTCTACCGATTTTTCCGGAATCACACCCTCAGCAGATGGACCTACATTCAATAGTAGATTCCCTCCTTTACTGACAATATTCACCATCTTGCGGATAATGGATTCGGGTGTTTTCCACACCTGGTCTTTATCACTATATCCCCATGATTGGTTTAAGGTCATCGGTGTTTCCCATGGTCCCGAATCTTCTCCATACATGGGAATTTCATTATCTCCTTTTGATTGATAATCCCCTATATTCGGCCAGTGGCTAACTCTACTGTTTACTAGGCAATTCGGTTGATACTGATGAACAAATTCCACCAATTCTTTACTATCTTTTTTAGATAAACCGCCTGCCGTATCAAACCATAATAAGCCAATATCCCCATATTGTGTCAGTAATTCTTTAATTTGCGGCCTCGCAAGATTATGCCAATAGTTATAGAACGCTTTTTCCTCAAGTTTATAATCCCATGTGTTGTTATAGTATTCGTGCACAGAATGTGGATGATGCCAATCAATCACATGAGAATAATAGAAGCATAGTTTTATTCCTTGTCTCTGACATTCCTCTGCTAGCTCCTTCATCGGATCACGTTCAAATGGGGTAGCGTCTACAATATTGAATTTTTCTACTTGTGATTGATACATCGCAAAACCATCATGATGCTTTGCTGTAATGACGATATATTTCATCCCAGCTCGTTTTGCTGTACCCACCCATTCTTTTGCATTAAATTCCCTGGGATTAAACTGTGCAGCAAACTGTTCATATTCTTTTACAGGAATTTTGGATGCTGCCATCACCCATTCACCTTTTGCCAAGGTTGCATAAAGCCCCCAATGGATGAACATCCCAAACTTGGCCTCTTTCCACCATTTCACACGTTCTATTTCTTTTGTTTGCTCTTTTATTAACATCCTGAACCCCCAAATCTAATTGTTCATGGCCTCTTTAATTGCGATATCAGATTCTTCCTTCAGTACCCGCAGAAATTCGTTTGTGTCCATATTTCCCTCTGCTAATTTTTCCAAGCTTCCAGCAAGATCGACATAATCATCCCACTTACTAATTTGTTCAGGTGGCATTGCTCCTTCGTAATTCCAGAAGGCTTTCATATTCTTCCCTTCATAAATCGGATAGTTTTCATGTGCTTCACTGAATTCGCTGTTAGGATTTGTCAGTGGATCCATATTGTCTACTGTGGAAATAGCCAACATCACCTGAAAACCCGCGTCTTTATTCTCACTATATTTGTTCAGTACATATGGATGGGCCCATAGTGAAGGACCTGCCCCTCCCTCTTCCCATACTGGGATAGGCGCTGCATCAATCATTGTTGCTTCTTCAGGTACGCCTCCTAACCCCCATCTAAAATAACCTGGCCACGAAATCGCCATTGCAGCGTTTTTTTCTCCAAATTTATCGATTTCTCTTGCCTCTTTGGCAGGATCGTAAAGTCCGGGGATATTATAAATCTGCTTCATAAGCTCCAAATACTGTTTTACCTCAGGAGATTCATCCATCAAAACCTCTCCTGTCTCCGGATCTGTCCAATTAATTCCGAATTCTTTTAATGGAACCGTAGCTTCATAGGTTGTGAGTCCTGAGCCCATTTCCAATCCGCGATACTGAACGCCATTTCTTTCTCCAGTCAGCTTTGCGGCAAGGTCATGTACTTCAGCCCAAGTCATTGGTTTTTCTGGATCTGGATAAGGCTCCCCGAATAAATCGAAAATTTCTTTATTATAAAATAAACCAAGCCTGTCAACAACTGTTGGCATTCCGATTAAGCGACCTTCACCTTCTGGATCCATTGCACGGTATGTAGCAATCACGCTATCATCAAATGCATCTAAATCTACATCATATTTTTGTACAAACTCATCGACTGGTTCCAGCATATCCAACTCAACAAGTGGGTCAATTCCCCAATTGGCAAAAATAATATCCGGAACAATTCCTTTCGCATTCATTTCCTGGAGCGGTTCTAATTGAGCAGCTTCACATACACATTCAATTGTAATGTTTTTTGGGATTTCGTCTTTATATGGTTTGACGATTTGGTCTTCAAATGCATCTTCCCCCCACGGATACAGAACTTTTACCGTAGTTGGCTCCCCTTCTTCATCCCAAACCTCTGTAACAACTTCCTCTTTTTCTTCTTTCTTCTCCTGTTGAGTCCCTGATTTAGCAGAACTGCTGCAGGCAGAAAGGAACGCACCTATACTAAAAACAAATAATACACATAAAATAAGATTTCTCTTCATCACTTGTCCTCCTTGGTTGTCTATAGCTGTTTTTGTATTCGATTTATTCGTACTTTATAGAAAGGAGATATTCATCTCCTTTCTATTAATCTTCTTCCTTCAAGAAAATCTCAACGACTGGAATCGACATGTCAGGCTTATGAATTGGCAGCTCCAATGTGACAGATCCCGGTGTAATTCTCGTCGTCATATGTGTTTCCTCTTCAGTGGGATCATGCTCTTTATATTGAACCTCTGATGCATCGTGTAACAATTGAGCATACTCTATTCTTCCAGCTAGACCCTCTAAATGGATGTGTCTAAATGGCCAAGAGAAGATATGCAAATACAAGCGATTGCCTTTCTGTGTATAGCGACAATCCACAGGAGCAACAAGTTCACTCGCGTTTGCTCCATAGATAGAACGCGAATGCACGCGCATCCACTCGCCAATTTCATTTAGTATATCAACGGATCTTTGTTCAAATTCTCCACGCCCATTGGGTCCCACATTAAGCAGGAGGTTGCCTCCTTTCGAAACACTATCAATCAGCATTTTAATCAGCATTTCTGGTGACTTCCAATCTAAATTATCTCGGTCATACCCCCAACTACCATTGAGTGTTTGACAAGCCTCCCAAATGATTGGTTGATCATTCTCTACAAGTGGCCCATTTGGTTGATATTGCTCGGGTGTTTTTACTCCGCGCCCTAAATCAAGTCGATCATTAAGAATAATATCTGGTTGCAATTCGAAGATCATTTTTTCTAATTCTTCGGCCTTCCAATCGTTCGCACCCTTTCCTTTTGACCAGCCCCAATCAGCATTCGGATAAGAAAAATCAAACCAAAGATAATCAATCTTTCCATAATTCGTTAATAATTCACGTACTTGCCCATGTAGATATTCAACATAATTTTCCATCTTGCGATTAGCGGCTTCTTTTTTAAATGCTTCATCGTCTCGTTGTGGATGCAACCCATCAATAGGAAACTCTGGATGATGCCAATCAATAACAGAATGATAGAAACCAACTTTTAATCCTTCTTCTCTAAAAGCGTTGACCATTTCTAATAACAGATCGCGTTTCGCTAGTGTATTTGTTACCTTATAATTTGTTAGTTTGGAATCCCAAAGGGCAAATCCTTCGTGATGTTTTGTTGTAATCACAAAGTATTTCATGCCAGCATTTTTTGCCACCTGCGCCCATTTTTTTGGATCATACAAATCAGGTTCAAAAAATTTAAAATATTTATTGTACGTATCTGGGTGAATTTTCTCTCGATTCATGACCCATTCATGACGTGCGGCACTGGAATACAATCCCCAGTGGATAAATAATCCAAAACGATCATGAATGAACCATTCTGGATTCCCGTAATGGTTTGGCCAATTTTTGTGTTCAGAGGCGTAAGTATTCTGCGTATTCATAATATTATCTCCCTCGCATTCTTTTAATCTAATCTGCCTATTTGTCGGATTTGCCTTTAAAACAAACAATGTTTACTACTTAATTGTTTGCTAATATTCGTGCAAAAAGAAAGGGCAAAGCTTGGATGCTTTCCATTAACACCAAATCCCTCATTCTAGTCACCTCCCCCTATTATTACCAAGGATATTTTAGAAAGGTATAGCTCGCAATATATGATCGGTATTCTGATTGCACCATGATAACCACTAACTGTTCACGTCGTCATTACCAATTACTCGTTTATACGAACACCCAGCCACTGTACAATGGCTTTATTATGTAGTTAGCTTAAATACATCAACAATAGGGGATTCATTACTTTGCTTATTATTTAGTATTCTTATGGTTAAACCGTCATCCGACGTATCAAAAGGAATATTTTCTTCTTCACCGACTATATCAATTTGTTGAACTTCTTCTTTAAAAGGTATTGTTAAGTACTTTTCCCTGTGTTCATCTGCCTGATAAAGTCTAAAACAATAAACGGCATCTTCCCTTTTCGTAAAAGCAAATTTTCCTGTGAAATAAGGGGCACAAATTCTTGTTTTATAAATTGCCTCCCCATATCTATCAAGCCATTTCCCTAATTCTTTCATTCTCTCAATCGCTTCTAATGGTAACCTGCCGTCTGGTTGTGGTGACACATTAAGCGCTAAATTACCGCCCTTTGCCACAACTTCTATTAAAATATGAATAATTTCCTGTAATGACTTGTAGTAATCATCATATCGATAACAAAAGGTTTTACCAATCGTGATACAGCTTTCCCAAGGGACATCCAACGCATACTCTGGGATCGTCTGTTCCGGGGTAAGATAATTTTCAAATTCACCGCCAATGGTTCGGTCAGCTACAATTAAATCAGCTTTTATTTTACGAGCTTTCTCCACAACCTCTTCAACCTTAATATTCTGTTTTCCACCATTCACTTGTCCCCCATCCAACCATAGAATATCAATTGGCCCATAATGAGAGATTAATTCCAGCATTTGTTCATGCGTAAACTCAGTAAACTTTTCCCATAACCATGGGAATTCGTGTGGATCATAGGAAGGATTACGGTTAGTAAAGCTCCCCCTTTTCATTCCTGGGGCCCAGTAATATGGTGAATGCCAATCTGGTTTTGAAAAATAGGCTGCAATCCCTAAACCTTTTTCACGAAAAGCATTAAACACATTTTTCGTAATGTCTGCATATTTATGGGTATGAAACGGACAATCCTTTGCGGTAATACGATAATCCGTTGTTTTTGTATCCCACAAGCAGAATCCATCATGATGTTTGGTTGTGAAAATCAAATATTTAAATCCGTTTTTCGCAGCTAAATCAGCCCATACATCCGGTTGAAAACGAATAGGATTAAAAGTTTTATTTAAATCAATGTATTGGCGTTTAAACTCTTCATCATCGTCCGTCCAATCGACCGTTTCCCGTGACCATTCTTTATCATCATCACTAAGTGGCCAGGACATTCCTATCCCAAGTTGTGCATTCGGACCCCAATGGATCATTAGAGCTAATTTTTGGTCCTTAAACCACTCCAATCTCTCTAATAATAAAGGGTCTTTTGGCTTTACCCAATTTTTTGCTGCACTGTATTTATGCACACCTTGTTCAATCATGTCTACTTTCTCATAGGTTTTAACCATTATTTCATCTCCTTCCTTTATGATGATTTGATGACACCGCTTACAGATGTGTTTTTAGAATATCGGATGATAAGCATCACCCGATATCCTCCTTTAAACCTCTTCCCAGAAACGTTTTAGATTCTCCATCCCTATTTTGGAAGCTTCTCTACATTCTTCCATCCCTTCAAACTCAAGGGTGATGTTGCCATCATAACCTGAATCCTTGATTAGTTTTACAATTTGACGTATATTCACATCTCCTTGCCCAACAATCGAACCTCTTAAATAGTTGCCATTCGCTGATGTAAACCATTTACCACCGCCAGGATTTTCATAATAAGGACGAATATAAAAATCTTTAAAATGGACAAGAGAAGCAAATGGTAAATTTTTCTTTACCCCTACAATCGGGTCTTCATCTACGCAAAGGAAGTTTCCGACATCAACCGTCGTTTTAAAATTTGGCCGATCTACTTCTAATACAACCCTTTGCACCCGATCACTATGTTGCACACATTGTCCATGATTCTCAATGGTTGTCGTAATACCATATTGTGCTGCATAATCTGCAATTTGCCGACTGCCTTCTACCATAAGATGTAGGTTTTTCTCAAACCATTCAATTGTAATTTTTTCTGGTGGTAAAGTAAACGCTGTTACATCATGTCGCATATGCTTGATCCCCATTCGATGCAGCAAGTCCACATGTTCCTTAATTCTAGCTACCTCTTGATTAAACTCTGCTTCTGTTTCTTGGACAAAGTTGGCTGGCATCGAATAATTCGATATCTCAATGCCTACTTCTTTTGCTTTATCACGCACAGCATCAGCGAGCTCGAGATTATCAACTAGGGTGAAGCCATATGGAACGATTTCCATATGTTCTCCTCCGTTATCTGCAATCCATTGGACGACATCAAGTACATCCATTTCTCCTGCTTTGATCGCGCTTAATAAACTATATGTACTGAGACCTACTTTCATCTTTTCCCACTCCTCTATTCATATTTTCCACCACACAACTCCAGTTTAATTGGAATATTTCTTTCAACAAAACTGACAACCTATTAGAAAAGGGTTACATTATGTGTAAAATAGAATTGTTACCGATAATATTAAACTAACATCATGATAGTATACTGTCAATTCCTTTTTGGCAATCGCTCAACCGGATTATACAATATATAAGCCAAAAACAGCACCTTTAAATGTTACTTTCCGGTGCTGTTTTCATATATTTCCTATCTAAAACCTACGTTTCCACAGCATGATCGATAAAATACAAAGATCACTATTCTTGTTCCATTTGCGCACGAACATTGGCTTCAGCTTGTTCTTGTAAAATGCGCATGAATTCATTGACATCTTTTCCAGAGTTGGCGAACTCGACTGCAGCCATCCAAAGCACATCATCAGTGTATTTTGGTATACTTGACGGTCCTGTTGCATTCTCATACATAAATATCGATTGCAAATTTTTATCGGCGTAACCCGGCTTGTCCTGTCCATATACTTCATGAATTTCAGGGTTCTTTAATACAGATGGATGTCCTCCTTCCTTTGATTTAATCATTTGGATTTCGTCTGACATTAAATATTCAATTACTTTCAATGAAGCTTCCTTATGTTCATTTGGTTCTGAAATGGCATATACTCCACCGTTCGCTACAGGCATCAGCCCCTCATATCCTTCCCAGACAGGATATGTAGCAATATCGACGTTTTCCTCATCAAGCCAACCTGTTCTAGCTGGCTGCATCGCTACATCTCCTTTCCCCCATGCCTCACCCCAATTATGCAAAAGATCACCGGGATTTTCGGCAGGATAATTTCCAGGAATAGAGATAACTTCATCAATCATTTGTAGGTATCTTCTAACAGCTTCGGAGTCTGCAATTAAAACTTCATTCGTTTCAGGATCAACAGTATTTTCACTAAATACGTTCATACTATCAAGAGGAACATCAAGATCCAATCCACGATATTGGACCCCGTTGACCTCACGTGTCAAATCTCTCGCCAAATCAATGACTTCATCCCATGTCAAACCATCCTGCGGGTATTCCACACCAAGAATATCAAATACGTCTTTATTATAGTGCAAAGAATATACAGCACGTCCATTAGGGATCGCATATAATCCCCCTTCACGATTCGGATCCCGATTACGGGCATATTCAATGATTGATGGTTCAAATCGTTCTAAATCAAAATTCTCTTTCTCTATTAATTCATCCATTTTAAAAGCCAATCCAAGGTTGTCCAAAACTGAAATTTGGTTTACTTGCCCCATCGAAAGTATATCTGGGCTATTTCCGGCAGCTATTAAGTTTTCTAGTGTTTCCGGATGGTCTGGTCCACCGTCCAAATATTCAAACTTTATATTAGGAAATTCTGCTTCTACATATTTCAAAATTTCTTCATTAAATCCTTCTTCTCCCCATGGGTAAGCCCATTTAATTGTAATTTCTTCTTCTGATTGTGTTTCATCATTTGCTTCCTTTTTTTGTTCATTTCCTTCAGATGGTGTAGATGAATCGCTACAGGCAACCATAATGGAAATTGAAAAAATAATCCCAAAAAGTAATGCCCAGTGACTTACTCTTATTTGCATTAACAAAGCCCCCTTAATCGCTTACATTCCTTTTAAAAATCAAATAACTTATTCATAGCCTATAGATTGTTACAGGTTTATTGAAGGAAATTTTAAAAATGTTCTGATGCAACATGTTGCTAAAAAGTGAGGTTACCGGTAAATATAAACTAACATTTGATTTATTTGTTGTCAATTTACTTTCGAAACTTTCAAATAACTATTTGTGTGCAGATAACCATAGTTTTATTGCACTGCTTATTAAACAGTAATATAATCCTTTGGTTTTTTCTTGCCATATTTATGAAACCAATAATGAAATATTGCAGAATTACGCGTATAATAGTTATGGTATATAAAATGATGAGTAAGGAAATACGCTAGTACATTTGTACATATAATATAAAAGGGGGATCGATCATTTGGTCACGATTTATGATATAGCGAAAAAGGCCAATGTCTCAGCGATGACCGTTTCTCGAGTGATTAATAATTCTGGGAGCATTAGCCAAAAAACAAGAGAAAAAGTAGAAGCTGTTATCAAAGAACTAGGCTATATTCCAAATAGCTCAGCAAGAAGTTTAACCTCGAAAAAAACAAAAATACTCTCCTTAATGGTGACAGATATTACCAATCCATTCTTTACCAATATCGCCAGAGGGGCAGAAGATAAAGCGATGCAAATGGGCTACCAGCTTATGTTATGTAATAGTGATGAAAATGTTGAAAAGGAATCCAGGTACATTGATATGTTGATCTCAACAGGGACTGACGGGGTTTTAGCAGCTCCTGCAAATGATTCTTCGAAGAAAAACTTACAGAAATTGGCTAAGTATAAAATTCCTTATGTTTTGCTTGACCGATATATCGATGATGTAGCCTCTGACCAAATTTTAAGTGATAATGAGATGACGACTCGGAGATTATTGGAGCATTTAATTAAACAAGGGCATCGAAAAATAGCGATCATCAACGGACCCTTAGATATTGCAACTGCAAGAGAACGGCATGATGCATATCTTGATACATTGAGCCTGCATGAATTACCAATAAATGAAAAATGGATTCACCAGAGTCATTTTTTGCAGGATAGCGATATTTCGGAGACTATCAAAAAATTACTTGAATTACCTGAAGCGGAACGTCCGACAGCCATTTTTGCGACTAGTAATTTCATTGGGATGAATGCGGTTAAATTTTTAAAAGTACATGGGATCAAAATACCACAAGACATCGCTGTAGTTTGTTATGATAGCATTCCTAATTATTTAGGAAATGAACCTTTTTTAACCTCTGCGGAGCAACCTTCTTATAATTTCGGTTATTTAGGTGCACAATTACTGATTGAACGAATTGAAAATACCGCACCAGAAATACCAAGAAAAATCGTGCTTCCATCTGAAATTCATCTTAGGGAATCATCGGCTTTTAAGAGATAAGCAAAGGACCGTCTTTGTGCGATGACTTGGACTATTGAACGCGAACTATGAACTATGGTGGACGAAGTTCAAGTCATTGAATCTTAACCTCTAGCCATTTTGGATTGAGCATAAGCTATCACTAGGGGCCGCTAGATGATGGTGTTGAGCAATTTCCGATAACAAATAGAAAGCCGATAATCTTCTAGGTAGAAAAGATCTCGGCCCTTTCTTTTATTCCATATTTTAAATTCTAACAAAAGAACATGTAGTAAAAGAGTATACAAGATTTATCAAGTTACTTTATTTATTTCTCTTGCTGCTCATCCTTACTTTGCTTTTCCTCTTTCGGCAGGAATTCAAATATTTCCCCTGACCGAATCGTATCTGATAATCTGCCTAACCATTTATAATATATCTTTGACTCCTCAAATAACTCGATATATTCTTTGGCTACATCCTTAATCTCATCTGACACATCGTCTGATGCTATAATATCATTTAGGATCTTTTCGCCATCTATAATCACATTCAGATTTGTTCTGACTTCACGATCCCACATTTTCTTATAGAATGTCACAAATGATTCAAAAAAGTCCTTTTCAGCAACGTATAAATGTTTCCTTGATCCTCGTTGATAAATTCGTTTTACCATCCCATTTTCCTGGAGCTTACGGACACCTGTACTCATGCTAGGCTTACTCATATTCAACTCTTCTCGCATTTCATCTAAATTCATTTCGTTGTTAAAATACATTGTTGCATATAGTGTGCCAGCTGAAGGTGCGACACCATATAAATCCATCGTTTCTGAAATGGCTCCAATAACCTTGTTTTTTATATCTGCTATTTTTTTCCTTGCCTGATCATCTTGACTATTCAACACCTTTTCACCTCTATGCCTTATTTATTCTACCTTGGGTGAATTCTTTAAATAATATGTAATGTCATTGATAGTCCGAAATGTAGATTATCTAACCATTTACAAGATTCCTTATTATCATTCGTAAATATTCTAGCCTAATAATGACATATACTCATTTACCTATAATTTCAAAAAAGTAAACATTATCTTATTTACTAAAACTCACTTCATAGCCTGATTTGTGACAATATAGCATTTAATAATTTCATTATAACCATTCAAATAATAGAATAGAAGCCCTTAGGCTTCTATTCTATGTAATCACTCATTATATCAAGTATTTGTCCCCATTTTTTTATTGTTGGTTGCTTTTCACCGAAGTAAATTGGGTTGGAAAAGCCGTATAACCGGCCATCCTCATGTCTGACATCTACCCTAATCCAATGGTAAGCATCTGGATCTGTAAAATTAATGGGAAAATCAGACTGGTTTGTCATGTCTTTCTTCACTTTTTCTCCATCAACAATCCATTCAAAGTAAATGGCTTCTTCTGTATCTACCTGTGCATGAATTAAGCCAGTTAGATCTTTACTAGTAGATCCTGCGATTAAATCGCCTAGTCGAAATTGGACAAATTCACCTCTAGATACAGTGACATTCCCTTTTCTTAATCCTGTTACGACATTGGCAGCTGATAGTTGCTCACAATAAACATATGTCCCAGGATCCCCAATTAAGGATGGTTCTGTACTGCCTTCATAGGCATCGTCGGGTTTTAAGTGGGAATCAGAACCACCGATACCAGTGATTTTATATCCATCATTCAACAGATAATTCCACGCGATCAACGCCCATTCTGTTGCTTGTGGGTTATATTTGTATGTTGGATCATTCCAGATTTCCATTGTGTCGACCTTATCAAGTGGTGTTTCTCGTAAAAGCCATTTCCATTCCGTTAGAAAAGGATGGTTAATGGAGACAATACTATTGCCATAGTCATCCGATAAGATATTATTCATGCCTTCTTCTGTCATCATGTCTGTCATACTATTTCTTAAAAATGGGGACGTATTGGTATTTAGAATATTGAAATGACCAAGCATGGAGGTGACTTCAACACCGGGTATCACTAGGATACCTTTTCCATCTACCCATGATGTTGGGACAAGGTTATGATCTGTTGCCACAAAGAAATCCAAGTTTTGATTTTTGGCACTAAGCATATTCTCTTCCCTTGTCATTTCTCCATCAGTATAAATGGTATGGGTATGAAAATCCCCTTTATACCATTTACTATCCTGATTAAATACTTTATTTTCATCAAACCCACTTAATTGAAATGCTGTTTGTTCACTCGTTTGCCAGTTTGCGGCATCAGCCTGTGTATATTCCACTAAAGTGTCATTAAAAGTAATCTTACATCCACACCACTTACTATTAGCTTCAATCTCTTCATTACTAATAATTACAATATCGATCATCCATTCACCTTCATGGATCTCTCCTGATATGGTATATGGGCTTGTTTTTCCTTTTTCCTGATGAATCACAAGCGGTTGGGGCGCATTTATCTTCATAAATTGCGCCCGTAATTCATTTTGATCATCATAAACCATGTAATTTAACCATAATGGTCTATCTGTTGTTACTTCAATTGAAATAGATTGAACATTTTTAGGTACTTGAAATGATTGTTGTTGTGCAAGTTGATTGCTTGATGATGATTGATTCACTTCGAATTTCAACGTTTCTTTTACCATCTATTTCACCCCTGTTTAAAGGATGTTCAAAAAGTCCGGTAAAAATGACACTGCGGGATAAATGATCTTCGACTAAGCACCGACACGTCCTCTGTCGAACGTCGAAGTCACCGCAACACGCGCAAGTTCATTGTCTTGTTCTCCGCTGCCTCGAACTTTCGACGTACAGGATGTACTAGTGTCGGTGTTGCTGTCAGGACGGCAGCGCTTTTAACCGACTTGGTCTTTTTTATCTTCCTTTTTGAACACGCATTTTATGAAAAAATATTATTTATTATTTACTTTGTCTAACTCTTTTTGTGCCTTCTCTTTTGCCTGTTTTAAAGCCTCGTCAGCGGGTACATTCTGTAATTCAACCATATCTGTTGCAATACTTAGCGCATCCACAATTTTTCCACCTGTTGGGTCAACCCAATCTAAACTTGCTGTTTGTGCTTGTTCATATGGTATTCCCGCATATGGGTGTTCTTCAATAAATTCCGCATATTCCGTTACATCCATCACAGATTCGCGTACTGGAATATAGCCAATATTTTGCGCCCAATCTGCATTTACTTCTGGACTTGTGAAATAGCTGATCCATTTGTATGCCGCCTCTTTTTCCGCATCACTTATTGCTTCAGGAACCGCCATATATAAAGCATTGACAATTGGCTTACCTGGATTACCGTTTAGACCGGGTTGTGGTAATGATTCAATAATATCGAAATCTAGATTACCTTTATCACCAGATGAACCAGTATAGCCTGCCGCCGATCCATTCATCACTTGGTCAATCGTTTTATACCAATATTCCCAACCCTGACCGCCAGAGTTTACCTTCATTGTTTTTTCTTCATGGACTTGTTTACGGATGAATTCCCATGCTTCAACCCATTCGGGACTATCAATCAGGACTTCTGTTTCATCATCATTAAAAATCGTACCACCATTACTTAAAGCTAGATCTATTAAGTTCCCCAATTTCCACATTGGAAGATGACCATAGTCAACAAGGCCCTGATCTTGTAATTCTTTCGATGCCTTTGCTAAGTTCTCCCATGATGAATAAGCTTCCTCGGGATCAATGCCTGCTTCTTCATAAATATCTTTACGATAATACATCACTTGTGTTGTTCCATACCCTGGAATACCATATATTTCATCATCAATAATTCCCGGTTCCATTAGTTTTTCTAAGAAATCACTTTGGTCAAAATCAGGATCTTCATCAGTAAATTCGTTTAATGGAGCCAATACTCCTTTAGCACCTAAATTATTTACGGATATAAGTTCCCCGACAAATACTCCTGGTGCAGTACCTGAGGCGATTGCGGCTTGAACCTTTTGAAATGTTTCATCATAATCTGCCTGTGGTACTGGTGTAACAACAACTTCATCCTGGGAATCATTAAATTCCTGGATGATTTCTTTCATTTTGCTATCTGCTTCACTTCCAAGACCATACCAGAATTCAATTTTTGTTACTTCGCCTTGAGAATTATTTGAATTGTCACCAGATCCACTTGCATTGTTATTTGCCCCTCCCGAACATGCCGCAAGTACAAGTGCCAACATGGCAATGAACACCGTTAATATATTGCTCTTTTTCATTTTTTCTCCACCTGTCTATAATATTTTTATTTTCATTGGCTTTATTTAATACCTAGGTAACACGCTATCCTTTAAGACCTGTATCACCAATTCCCTTGATGAACCATTTGTATAAAATAACAAACAAGATTAACAATGGAATAACAGATAACACATTTGCCCCCATGATCAATGGCCATTGTTCAGCAAAGGCACCCTGGGACATAAAGAATTTATTCAGCCCGACAGTAATTAAATATTTTTCCTGACTTTTCACAATTAAGGATGGCCATAAATAGTTATTGTACATTTCAACAAAACTAATCAAAGCCACTGTGAATAGTGTGGATTTACTCATCGGAATCATAACTCTGCGTAATACTCCAAAATCACCTGCACCCTCTGCCCGGGCCGCTTCAATCATCTCCTTTGGCACTTGCATAAATGCTTGCCTTAACAAAAAGATGACAAAGACGTTTGCAATATTAGAGACGATAATCCCTGAAAGTGTATCTAATAACCCCATTTTTGCTACTATGACATAACTAGGTACATAGGTTACGGCAGGCGGTAACATATAAGTAATCAAAATCAAATTAAATAATAATGTTCTTCCTTTAAAATGCATCTGTGTTAATGCATAAGCAATCATACTTGATAATACTAACTGAAACACAACAATCACTAATGCTGTAATCGTACTATTAAAAATATAAAGCCCAAAAGGCGCAAGTTCCAATGCCGCCGCAAAGTTTCCCCATTGTGCAACTTCAGGTAACCACTTTAATGGTATCGCGAATATCTCATCTGGTGATTTTATGGCACTTAAAAACATCCATATTAAAGGGAATACCATAAGAATTCCAAGTATGGCTAATGCTATATAGTTAAAAAAGTTTTTTGTCTTTAATCCAGAACTGAACACTTAATGATCTCCCTCCTTAATAATGGGTCCAACGTTTAGATACATAGAACATCGATAATGCAAGTATGCCTGTTAATACAACAATAATATTGGCAATTGCAGTTGCTTGTCCCATATCAAATTGTTCAAATGCCATCTGGTAATATAAATACAACAGGGTTCTTGTTGCTCCTGCTGGCCCCCCTTGTGTCATCACCTGTATCTGGTCATAGGCTTTGATCGACTCAATGGTTGACATGATGACTAGGAACAATGTTGTTGGTGATACGAGTGGAATCACAATGGTTCTTAATTTCTGAAACCAAGACGAACCTACAATATCACTTACCTCATATAATTCCTTCGGGATCTTTGTTAATGAATCTGAATAGAATAACATCGCCCATCCTGCATTTTTCCAAATAGTCACAATAATAACCGCCCACATTGCTGTATCGGAGCTCATTAGCCACTCCGGCTGTGGTAGATTGAACCAACCTAGTATTTGATTTAAGAGGCCAATTTCCGGCTCATAAATCCATGTCCAAACAATCGACATCGCTACCATCGGTGTAATCCAAGGAGAGAATAAAAGGGATCTAAAGAAGGTGATTCCTTTTAATGTTTCCCTTAATAGCAGTGCCAATAATAGTCCAATAACAACTGTTGGAATTACCGTCCAAAATCCAAAAAAGATTGTATTATATAATGCCTGATAAAAATCCTCACTTGTAAATGCACTTGTATAATTATCAATACCAACATAATCAAAGGAAGGGCTAATATAATCCCAATTGGTTAAGCTTAGCCAAATAGAAACAATCATTGGAATAAACCAGAATACAAGTAATGGCAATAGTGGGATTCCTAGAAAGAAAAATAACTTTCCCGCAGTTTTTAAACGACTCATTCGCTCACTCCCTTGCTATAATAGAGAGAATGTTCTGTTTTCGGATCAAATAAATGTATTTTTCGAGCGGGAATTTCCAAGTGTACCACATCATTTTCGTTTATATCAGTCTCCGGATCTAAACGAAAAATGACATCAGCACTATTAATTTGACCATGAACATTTAGATCCGCCCCCATCAGTTCAATATATTCTACTTTCATTTCTATTCCCTTATCAGATTTACTTAAATAAATATCCTCAGGGCGAATGCCGACAGATACATTTCCAGTATGGTCTAGATCCCTCGATATCTGTCCTAATGATGTGCCATCCAAAAGGGTCAGTTCATTTCCTTCAATCTGACCATCTAAGAAGTTCATCGGAGGAGCACCAATAAAACTAGCAACAAACTTTGTATGTGGATGATTATATACCTCTTTAGGAGTACCAATTTGTTCAATATTTCCTTTGTTTAAAATAACAATCCTTGATGCCATTGTCATTGCCTCTGTCTGATCATGTGTAACGTAAATCGTGGTTGTTCCTAATTTCCGGTGTAAATTGATAATTTCCTTTCTCATATGTATTCGTAGTTTTGCATCTAGATTTGATAATGGTTCATCCATCAAAAAGATATTGACATCTCGAACGATTGCGCGGCCCAATGCCACCCGTTGTCTTTGTCCACCTGAGAGAGCTTTTGGTTTGCGTTTTAAATACGGGGTTAATCCTAAAATTTCAGCAGTTTGGTGCACCTTTTCCTTGATAACTTTACGGTCTTCCTTACGAATCTTTAAACCAAAAGCAATATTATCAAATACGGTTAAATGAGGAAATAGGGCGTAGTTTTGAAAAACCATGGCAATATCCCTGTCCTTAGGTGGCAGCTTGTTCACTAATTTCTTATCAATCCATAACTCGCCACCGGAAATACTTTCTAAACCAGCCAACATTCGTAATGTTGTGGATTTACCACAACCAGAAGGTCCAACAAAGACAATAAATTCCTTTTCCTCTATTTCTAGATTAAAATTATGGATGACTTTGCCACCTTTATCATCAAATTGCTTAGTAATATTAAGCATTTCTATTTTCGACACAGTAAAGTTCTCCTTTTCCTATTAATTTTTATTGATGATGATATCTTGATAGCTTCTAATGATATGATCAGCATTGATGAGATGGTCTGCTCCAATGCTTGGTTCAGTAACAATACCAACACTCGCTACCGCATTTACCTTTTTTCCCAGTATCATATCCCCATCTGAATCACCAACAACAATCGTTTGATCTAGCCTTATTCCTAATTGATGGCAGGCCAATTCAGCCATATCTGGAAATGGCTTGCCACGTTCTACCTGATCATGCCCTATCACACTACCAAAATAAGAATCTAGCTGTAATGCATTTAAATGTTGTACTGCTTGATCATGGTTATCCGAGGTTATAACCCCAAGTTTGATATCGCATTCTTTCGCCTGATTGAGGAAATGACGTAAACCGGTAATCGATTGAATTTCTTTATCCCAGCGATGGTTTTTATCCACTTTGCCATAAGTATTGATGACTATTTCAACAGCTTCATTCCATGGCATCCCTTTTTGATAAAGATGAAAAGAAAGAATCGCGATTAAATCATCTAATGAACCGATACATAACGGTCCTTTGGGATCCCATTTTTCACTATTCACATCAAATCCGATCGAATGTGCCAATGCCTCTTTATCCTTAGCAGATAACTGTGCGGCCGAAACAATATTATCTATCAATTTATCAGCCCAAGTGACCCATAGGGAGCGAAAATTAATTAATGTACCATCTTTATCAAACAGAATGCCATCAATATGGTATGTTTGATTATCAATATTAATTTTTGCCATATTCTTTTCTCTTACCCCTCTTCGGTAATTTTATTTAATTCATTAAATTTTTATTTAACAAACTTTATGTAGTTACCATAACGAATATAAAAAATGATGTCAAACCGGTCATTTTTCTTAAAAGCGGGAATTTCGCCTTATTTTTAAATTTTCCATTAGTTATAGGTATTAAAGAAGAGTTATAGCGTCTTATAATGCTTAAACAGCTAAATATATTTAAGTAATCATGTTATATCCCCAATTTTGACGATATATTACTGTTTTTGGAGAATAAACTTTTTTTGAATTATAAATCCGATGTTTATAAATCATGAATCTCTGTTTATATATAATGATTAGCTGGATTATGATTCCCTATTTGCCATGACCTCCTCACTTTAGCATCCTATTTCAGTCGAATTAATTCCCTCATCATTAGCATACATTCCTTATATATATTAACTGTGAATTAATTGTAAATTAAACGTAAAAGTATTTAGCTATCACTTTAGAGTTGCTGGCATTTTTTGACATCGTTTTCTTGTTATGGTAAGTTATGTGTGTTTTAAATATTAAATTTTTATTTAACAAACTTAATAAAGTAATAGAATGGTATCGTTAAGCTTCTATTAGTGATACTAGAGATTCCTAGAATTGAAAATCTCATTGCAGCAAATAAAATAAAGGAGTGTTTTTTATGAGGAAAAGCATTGTAACAGTTGGAGTTGTGACACTTATATCTTTTTTAATATTTTCACCTCGTTCCAGAAAAGCAATCTCTAATTCTATGGATGGGGATATGATTGACAAGGCATATGAATTGAGAAATATTTTGTCTGATTTTAGAAGAAATAACAGGGATACAGAATACAAGTAAACACAGAGGCAAATTTCATTATACAGGTTTCATAAATAGCATTTGTGACACTGATATGGAGGTTCAATACTATGGAAAAATATTATGATTATATTGTTGTGGGCGGTGGCAGTGCGGGTTCAATACTAGGAAATCGCCTTAGTGAAGATGGAACAAAAAAGGTGCTCATCTTGGAGGCAGGAAGAAGTGATTACCCATGGGATTTATTTATTCAAATGCCTGCCGCTTTAATGTACCCGTCTGGGAATCCATTATATGATTGGGGATATAAATCTGACCCCGAGCCGTATATGAACGGCAGACGTATTGCACATGCACGCGGGAAGGTACTAGGTGGATCCAGTTCCATCAATGGAATGATTTATCAACGCGGAAATCCAATGGATTATGAGCGTTGGGGTGCAGATACTGGGATGGAAACTTGGGATTATGCACACTGTTTACCTTATTTTAAACGTTTGGAAAATGCGATTGATTCACCAGATGATGAATTCAGAGGGCATGATGGCCCCATAAAATTAACAAGGGGTCCTGCTGTAAACCCATTATTTAATGCCTTTTTTAAGGCTGGAGAGGAAGCGGGATATTCTCGTACGCCAGATGTTAATAGTTATAAACAAGAAGGATTCGGGCCATTTGATCGCCATATTTATAATGGAAAACGACTATCAGCAGCACATGCTTATTTAGATCCAATCAAAAAACGCGAGAATCTAGATATTGAAACATTGGCATTTGCGACGAAAATCAATTTTGAAGGTACAAAAGCAACAGGGGTAACCTATAGGAGAGGAAAACATTTCAAACAAGTATATGGCGCTGAAATTGTCCTTGCAGGTGGAGCGATCAATACTCCTCAATTACTGCAATTGTCAGGTGTGGGGGATGCGGAACATTTAAATGCGCTTGGTATTAATACGGTTGTTGACCTGCCTGGTGTCGGTGAAAACCTGCAAGACCACCTTGAAGTATATATTCAACATTCTTGTCCATTAGCTGTGTCAGAACAACCAAGCCTTGATAAATTAAAAATGCCTTGGATTGGCTTGCAATGGGTATTGTGGAGAAAAGGACCGGCAGCAAGCAGCCATTTTGAAGGTGGTGGATTTGTCCGTTCCAATGAAGATGTGGATTATCCAAACCTAATGTATCATTTCCTTCCACTTGCTGTTCGATATGATGGTAAGAAAGCAGATACTGAACATGGATTCCAAGTACATGTCGGTCCAATGTATTCAGATGCGCGTGGATCTCTAAAAATTAAATCAACAGACCCCACTGAACATCCAAGTATGGTTTTTAATTATCTTTCTACTGAGCAAGATAGACGAGAATGGGTAGAGGCAGTAAAAGTAACGAGAAATATTATTTCACAGCAAGCTTTGAAACCCTATAACTCTGGTGAAATTTCTCCGGGGCCTGCTGTGCAAACAGACGAGGAAATTTTAGAATGGGTAAGAAATGATGCAGAAACTGCTTTACATCCATGTGGAACAGCGAAAATAGGAGATGCTTCAGATCCAATGGCTGTTGTTGATCCTAATACGATGAAAGTACATGGCCTTGAGAATGTAAGTGTTGTTGATGCCTCTGCAATGCCGTATGTGACTAATGGAAATATCCATGCACCTGTGCTTATGTTAGCGGAAAAAGCGGCAGATTTGATTCGTGGTAAAAAACCATTAGAACCACTATATTTAGAGTATTATAAACATGAGCGTTTAGCTAAATAGTCTGATTTCATTATTCGATAAATGGATAGAGGAGGAGCCTTTTTGCAAATAAAAAAACAATATATCAATGGTCAATGGGTAGATGCTATTGCTAAAGGTACAAGAGATATTATCAATCCTTTTAATCAAGAAGTTATTGCACGGGTACCCGAAAGTACGAAAGAAGACACTGAAGCCGCTATTCTGGCGGCAAGAAAAGCCTTTGATGATGGCGTGTGGTCGACAACTCCTGCTATCGAACGTGGTGCTAAAGTTCGTAAAATTGCTGACCTTGTTGAACGTGATAAAGAAGAGTTAGCAAAATTGGAATCACTTGATACCGGAAAAACAGTAGAAGAAAGCCGTTGGGATATGGATGACATTGCTGGTGTCTTCCGTTATTATGCTGATTTATCTGATAAAGATGGTGGGGAAATCATTGATTCCCCTATCCCAAATTCTATCAGTAAGATTGTTCGTGAGCCTGTTGGTGTCTGTGGACAAATTACCCCTTGGAATTATCCTTTACTACAAGCATCATGGAAATTAGCTCCGGCACTTGCAACTGGGAATACGCTAATCATGAAGCCAAGTGAAATTACACCGTTAACAACGATTAAAGTGTTTGAATTAATGGAAGAAGCCGGTATCCCTGCTGGTGTTGTCAATCTTGTATTAGGTACGGGTGCTGAGGTTGGTGCTGTCTTAGCTGATCATAAAGATGTTGATTTAATTTCCTTTACTGGTGGTCTACAAACCGGAAAAAAAATTATGCGGTCGGCGAGTAATAATATGAAAAATATTGCCCTTGAATTAGGTGGAAAGAATCCAAATATTATTTTTGCGGATGCTGATTTTGATACTGCGATAGACCAAGCCATGAATGCCGTATTCTTCCATGCGGGACAAATCTGTTCAGCTGGTACGAGGGTTATTGTAGAGGAAAGTATTCATGATAAATTTATACAAACATTAGTGGCAAAGGTGAAAAACATTCGTCTTGGAAATGGATTTGATGAAAAAACGCAAATGGGCCCGCTAATTTCTAAAGAACATTTACAAAAGGTCATAGCCTATGTGGAGAACGGTGTTAAGGAAGGCGCAGTCATTGCTGCAGGTGGTAAGCAACCCGATGATCCTGCATTACAAGATGGATTCTTCTATTTGCCTACCATTTTAACCAATTGTTCTACTGAAATGAGTGTTGTCCAAAATGAAGGATTTGGCCCAGTCATTACGATCGAAAAATTCTCTACCGAAGAGGAAGCCATCAGCTTAGCCAATGACTCTATTTATGGATTATCTGGCGGAGTTTGGACAAATGATTTAGCAAGAGCAGAACGCCTTAGCAGAAAAATGCGTATGGGCACTGTTTGGATTAATGAATTTAATATATACTTCCCCCAAGCACCTTGGGGTGGATTTAAGCAATCAGGTATTGGCTATGAATTAGGTAAACTTGGGTTAGATGCATACACGGAAACAAAACACATTTTCCAAAACCTTGATCCACAACCGCTCCATTGGTTCCAATAAAATTAAATAGACTGATTAAGATCGCATTCGTGCAGATTAGAATAAGATGAAGGGGTTGGCTCCCTTTTTAATCTTTTGCACGTTTTGCCTAACTACATGCCTTTCGTTCAATGTGAGTGGCTTTGAATATGAGTCTTCTTTTGTATCGTAGTTTCAATTTATTCATTCCTGACTGAGTGAGAAGCCTCACTCCATCCTATTGCGTGGGCATGTTCTGATATCACTGACTGCTTAAAAGACATTTCTGCTCCTATGATTGGATCCATTCAAATGGTCTAGTCTACCATTTATCAGGTGAACTAGAGCACTATCGCTCTATTATTTTCATTCATCACATAATTATTGTTTTCAAGAGATAGAACAGCGTTGCTCCATCATAGTGCAACGCTGTTCTGACTGCTGTATGTTACTCTTGAATAGAATTTATTCCCGCAAGGATTTTATGGCTTCCTGAATAACAAGAAAAACACTGTCACAGTATTTCAAAAGAACATTCTACTTTTCTATCACTCTTTCCCTTGCATTTCTTTTACCATCGTTTCGTATTCATCTTTTAATTTGCGAATAAATGTCACACTGTCTTCATTTGATTCCAAAAACTCATTTGCCTTCCCATTCATAAATCCGTTTAAAGGTTCATCATATTTGGAATAGGGTGGAACAGGTGCCAGTTTTTGGGTAAATGGAGCTCTTGCATTATAGTCGCTTTCATATTGATCAAGAATTTGACCGCCAAATTCGTCAAAAATAGCCGTATCCTCAATTGTCGGTGGGCTGCCAACATATGACAGCACCTTCTGCCCCTCTGGACTAGCCAAGTGAGCCATCACTTTAAACGCTTCATTTGGATGCTTACTGTGTTTGGTAATATTAAAGGATAAAGCAACAGCTGATGGGCCGATGTTAGGAAGCTCCTTCCAAACTGGTGTTGTAACCATATCAAATTGAAAGCCATCTACAGGAGCAATAAGTGGCAAATGTGTAGCATTCGCTATCCACATAGCAATATTTTGTTTGTTTTCATGGAATCCATCCGGGTTATCTTCATCCTTTTCTTGCATTCCAGGAATATCTCGAATGCTCGCTAATAAATCAAAATACTGTTTCGTTAATGGATCATCTGCGAATAAAACTTCTCCCGTTTCAGGATCGGTCCCAGGTATACTCAATTGTCTATAAGGGATATTCGTCGCCCAATTGAGGATTTGCATACCTTTGTATTGAATCCCTTCACGTTCATCAGTCAATTTCCGAGCAAGATCAACCACCTCATCCCAGGTCATGCCATCAGTTGGGTAATCTTCTCCAAACTTATCAAAAATATCTTTATTATAATACATCGCCGTCATCCCGACTTCTAGTGGCAATCCGTATAAATGTCCTTCTCCAGTAGGATCATAAGTGCGTAGATCATCTACAATTCCTTCCCGGAAAATACCTAAATCAAATTTATGTTTTTCAATAAGCTCATCAATCGGCATTAGTAAATCTAAATCTTCAATATATTCAGCAGAGGGAGCAACAGTTATAATATCCGGAACATCCCCTTTGGCAAATAGTTCCTGAAGCTCATTAATATCAGCTGGATTCCCTTCCATCAACTCTAAATTGATATCAGGAAAAGCCTCACTAATTTGATCTTTAAAGCGATTTTTAAAGACTTCTTCATCGACTGCAATAAGCATCTTCAGGTGAACTTTATCATCTTTTTCATTTTCTTTCCCCGTTTTTTTCGTACACCCACTCAGAAACAAAATCGAGCAAATTCCTATAATGAGAACAGATAGCCAAAGTTTTTTATTCATCTAATCCCCCTTATTTATTCATTCCACAAAAAAGAAAACGTTTTCATTTATATAGCTCCTCTATAACCTCCTTCGCAAAACTCCCCTTGTCTACTTTTATTTTCTCAGTGAACAAAAGAATAGATGCTAAAATTTTCCATTCACATTTTATATTAACCTATTTAACGAGAAAATTAAACCTTTATTACATATATATTAAACAATTAACAAAATCTAATTTCATTTTTTTAATAATAAGAAAGGCGCGACGATACCGTCACACCTTTCTGACCAAACCTGTTGACATTGGTTATTTATCTACTTTATAAAATGATTGTGCATTCTTACCAAAAAAAGCTGCGTGATCTTGAGGTATTGTCTCTTCAACAATGTTAATTACATCATCATAGGTTCCGGCTAATAGACAAACAGGCCAATCGCTCCCAAACATCACCCGTTTCTCTCCAAATACATGGTAGACATGTTCAATGTATGGCTTAATATCCGCCGGTTTCCATGTTTGATGATCCGCTTCTGTGATTAATCCCGATATTTTACACATTGTGGATGGATATTGTGCAATCTTAGCGATTCCTTCGGCCCATGTCGCCCACTCTTGATCTTTAATATTTGGCTTGGCACAATGATTTACCACCGCTCGCAAACCAGGAAATTCTGATAATAATTCGATTATGGAAGGAAGATGTTTCGGATAAATTAAGAGATCGATCGGAAAATCATTCTCAACTAAAATCTTTAGATTGCTTTTTACATCTGGGCGAAGAATCCAGCGGTCATCTGACAGATCCTGTAACATGGGACGAATGCCAATAAATTTCGCATGCTGCTTATAATGAAAGAATCGTTCTGGAAATGACGGGTCGGCTAAATCAAGCCAGCCAACAACACCCGCAATCGTCTGATGATTATCGGCTAGTTCCAATAAAAACTTTGTCTCTTCCTCTGTTGGTGCTGCTTGCACAACGATTGATTGTTTGATCTGATGTTTTTTCAAATGTGCTGCTAAATTCTCTGGTAAAAAGTCTTTATAAATCGCTTGCAAATCCTCCGTTGGCCAATTTGTCCACTGATTTTCTAGCTGCCAATAGTGCTGATGGGCATCCAATCTCATTTCTGTAACCTCCATATCTATTTGAAAAGTATTCTAATAAATCAAGCGGATTTGATCAATATATAAGGTTCCAGTCGTCTTATTCTCTCCTTTTGTCGCCATATACCGAAAAGGTGCTTCCATTTTTAAAGGCAGAATCCGATCTTTCGGTATTTTTGCCTCCACATATTTCCAACCTGTCCATGAAACCCCCATTTCCTTCTCCGTGTAATCGATGGAAAATAACTGACTATGTCCATCTCGTAATTGTCCCCTTAACCAATGACCATGTCCATCTCCATAAACCCACATTCCAATTTTATCTGGATACCCTTCCAATTCAATGCTTCTTTTCGCAGTAACATAGACACCTGATATCCCTTTTTGATTTAAAAAATTATAATCAATTCTTAGGGCATGATACCCAAAACGAATAGGGTCATCAGGTCCAGATGCTAAACGCATATGAATGGCTGTATAGCGGTCACCTTTTATCGCCCATTGATTTGCCCCATTCTCAAAATTCTCGATAAGATGGGGCTCTTTCCCGACTTCAACCTTTAGCGCTGCGGACACATCTCCATAGCGAACCGCAATGCTTCCACTTCCCTTTTCATCGAAAGCAGTGAATTTCCCTCCCGGATGGATCTCCCCCACAGTTCCGTCGAATGTCCACTCCAATAAAAGGGGATCTAATATTAGCTTTCTCCCCTTATGATAGGCTTCCACTCCTATTTGGTATACAGATTTTGGCTCAACCGTTAGCTCAGATTGTAAGAAAGCAAGTTTCGTACATGTATCAACTACCTCAATTTTACTAACACCACTCTTGACACCATTCATCTTGGCTGACACCATTCCAACCCCTGGCTTGAAACCAGCTTTAAAACAGCCGCTGCTATTCATTTCTCCAATATGCCTATCAACAGACCACTCCACCTTATCTGTTATCTGTTTGGCATGATAAAAAGCATCTGTGCCTCTAACTTTAAAAGTAAACGAACTTCCTGCTAGGATGGCAAGTTCTGCGGGATAAACAAAAAGTTTCTTTAACTCTCCTTCTTTCTGACAGTTTACAAGAAGAAGAGTGTTAGCCACATCCCTTTCTGCCCCATCAGATGGTTGATTGATTATGATCGGTGTTTGCTCACCTGGTAATTTAACCAACATTGTTGATGATCCTCCACCATCAAGATTAACGGCAGAATAAACACCATATGCAAGCATTAGCTCCGCTAGCTCTTTAAGCGAAACACCTACACTATAACCCGGTTTTCGACCATCGACTACGATAAGTAGAACAGTCCCATCCTCTTTTATTCCAACAGCTGTTCTAGGTGCTAAGCCCGTATCTGAAGGTATTGTACCCTCCATGAGCATCCCCTTATCAATCAGAAGATGATTACCACCAACTGCTTCTTGTACATTCATCCAATCATCTAAAAAAGTAAAAGCTAATTCTACTTCGTCTCCTGCTTTTATAGATTGTAACCATTCTCGAACTCTCCCACGGCCTGCAAGGAGCAATTGTCCTTCCGTTAAAGTGATATTTGCTTCTTCAACAATATGTTGAATCCGCCCTCTTACAGACTGCCCTGATTGGATCACATCATTGGTCGTATCGACAATAACCTTCACTGCGTTGTCAACGGTTACATTTATTTCACCAAAAACATTTGAATATAAGACAAGTGGATAATCTATCAGCTGTTTGTTTAATGCGATCGGACAGGGAAGCTGCTGTACTTGATCATTGATTTTTACAGTAATCGATAAATCGGGGGTACCAATTATAGCTGTACCATCTTTCTTAAATCCTATCGCCGTGCGCCCATTTGGTGATGTTAATATCTGCCCTTGATGAACAATCAAATTAGCGGGTAAACCATTCGACATATCATAAAAGTCCGCATTGATTCCTGCAACAATACGATGTTCTGAACGATTAACAGCGGCCGCCTGCTCCGTTGCTTTTTGCATCCCTACAACGTTTCCATAAGTTAATCCAGCTTCAAAGCGAATTTTATCTGTTTCTAGCTTAGCTTCAATGATATGAAGATGTTGTTTGCCAGAAATACTATAAACCTCTTCTGAAAATTGTCTGACGCCTGGGGCTATCGTCTGTACCTTAGTTTGATTAACATTCTGCATTTATTTTCACACCCTATTACCTCTATTTGTTCCGCATTAATGGGCAGTAATACCTCCACATCTGCACTAGCACATCCTGTGTGTCGAAAATCCTCAATGATTCAAGTTTCACTTTATTTTACTATAGTAGCTTACTATGATCATCCTCTTTCAGCAATCCTCCTATTCTTTCCTGCTACTTGACCAATGAATATATGATTGTTATTCTAGCTCCATTGTATATGTTCTTCCATTCTTATAAAATGATATTAGAAATAATATTGGAGGTTATGCTTTGAGAGCCATTTTAAATAGGATACCAATATCACCGAAAAAATTGGTGTTTTATACACTGTTAATTCTTTGTTTTGTTGCCTCCATTATATTTGTCCAACATAATCATTCTTTGTTTGAACGATCGATTGCAAAAGTGATCGAGGTCGAGCAAGTCGAGACCACTGATTTAATAGATATGAATGATAATCATGACAAACTCACGACACAACACATAATTGCAGAATTAAAAAACGGAAAGGAAAAAGGACAACTTATCCATTTAACTAATGAGTATTCAATTTCCGGTGCTTATGATCAGCCTTATCGTGTCGGCAATGAATTATTTGTTGACATTGATCATGACCTGAGCGAAAATCAAGAGCTTACTGGTAGTATCCAGGATGTAAAGCGTGATCATTATATTTTATTCGCCGCATGGGTGTTTATCTTTATCTTACTGATTGTCGGAAAAAAGCAGGGATTGTTTTCAATTATCAGTTTGGCTGTTAATGCGCTGTTGCTCTCCTATGCTTTGGATATATATATCCAGCACCCTAATATCAGTTTAGTCTGGATATGTGGAGTGGCTGCCGTTTTATTTACAGCCATTTCATTGTTACTTGTGAATGGTTTTAATGAAAAAACATATGCCGCTATTATTGCGACCTTATGCGCCACCCTTCTTTCGCTCTTCATCACCTATATAGTTCTTTGGGTAACGAACGAAAACGGATTACGCTACGAAGAAATGCAGTTCTTAACTCGCCCTTACCAAATGGTATTTATGGCTGGGCTATTTGTTGGATCTTTAGGTGCTGTCATGGATGTGGCGATTACAATGTCAGCCTCCATCTTTGCTTTATATGAACAAAATAACGATATTTCTGTAAAAGCTTTGAAAAATTCCGGCTTAGATATTGGGAAGGATATTATGGGAACGATGACCAATATTCTATTTTTTGCCTATATTAGCGGTACGATTCCAATGCTGATTTTATATTTAAAAAATGCCTCACCACTAGGCTTTTCCCTTTCTATGAATCTTTCATTGGAACTAGCGCGAGCTTTGGCAGGCGGGATTGGGATCGTATTAGCGATTCCGATTGGTTTATATGTGTCCATTTATTTTGTTCAACGAAAGAGGAGAAACTTATGAATGTTTTCTTATGGTTAGCTATTATTTTAGGCGTTTTAATGATTCTGATCGGTGGAAAAAAAGGAGCTAGATCTTTTCTGTCTTTATTCTTAAATTTTGCTGTGATCCTTCTGATTGTCCTATTTATGACAGCTCCAAGTGCGAATCCGATTATTTTAACATTGATCGGATGTACAGTGATCAGTTGTATAAATCTGTTTTTCATAAATGAGGTGAATAGTAAAACAACAACTGCGTTTATTGCCACCATCATTACGATTGTGATTCTGATTGTTTTCATTACGATTTTATCTGAAAGATCGATGATTCAAGGCTTTGGTGAGGAGGAAATGGAAGAATTAGGAATGTTTTCCCTTTATATTGGTGTGGATTTTGTCAAAATAGGTGCCTCCGTGATTATTATGAGTACTATCGGCGCCATTACAGATGTGGCGATCTCCATTACTTCTCCGATGCGGGAAATTTTCCTTCACCATCCATCCATTAGTAGAAAAGATTTATTTCGTTCTGGATTAAGTATTGGAAGAGATATTTTAGGGACCAATACAAATACATTATTTTTCGCCTTCTTCGGAGGCTATCTTGCCTTGCTTTTATGGTTTAAAGACTTATCCTATTCTTTGAGTGAAATTATCAATTCAAAAATTTTCAGTGACGAAATGATCACGATTTTTTGCTCTGGTATTGGTATTGCCTTAATTATCCCTATTGCCTCCTGGCTTAACGCCTATTACTTAACGAAAACTCGGGACAAAGTCGCAGAATAACTTTCTACTGATAAACTGAAAAAACTCGGGCATCTTGCAATTCCCCGAGTTTTCTCTTTATCCCGCATTAACGGACAAAATCAATCTCTTCCATTTTAAATTACTTCCAACAATCTTGAAGCACAGTGCTTCCTCAACAACTGTGCCCGTTTGCGGCAATTACCTAAGTAGAAGAACATTCGAAACGGCTTTATCAAGCATTATTAGCCAACCGGAGCATTTTCCTTCCGTTAAGCAAAATAATGACGCTAGTTACCCATAATATTAACGCTGAGCCAAAACCAATAAATGACCACCATGCACTAATCTCATGATTCAAAAATTCTATATTTACGGGTACAAAGAGCATTGTTACAATCGCAAGGAAACATAAAAGTGCACCCGTTATATAATAGGCACTAACTTTGAAAAGATATGCTAACGGGAGAAAATGAACCCCGACAATAATAGCCATCACAGGAAAGAAGTATTCGAAATGATTGATTGAACCGCAGATTACAGCAGCGAAGACAATCAATATAAACTCAAGTCCGAAAATAATGTTGAACCACATGCCCGTTCTCTTCGAACGCTGTTTGCCCGATTTGCTTGAATAACTTGGTAGCTTTTGAGATGACCTGCTCAATATGTACCCGCAAACAAATAAAACAATACAGATGACTATGGCAAAGATCGGCAACCAAGGGTTTCCCCATCCCTGAAGTCCTCCAATCCCAATTCCCGCCCACATTGTCCCAAAAAACGTCATAAGTAAAACGCCTGAAGCCATCCCCCGTAATGCTGCTTTTGAAACAGCTGTTTCTGACATACGCAGCACTCCATTTCCTATACTTCTAGATGAACCCCCCATCACTTAAAACCTGTGTTTTGAGGTGCGGGTTTGCAAACAAATCGTCAAGAATACCCAACAAGGACTGAGGGTGACTTATTCCTTTTATGACAAGTCACTGGGGCTCATCCCAACAACTGGATCGGAACAGACTAGCTAATTCTTCCTGCAGAGGGAATTCCGAACCCACAGTAATTGAACTTTCACTTTATCCGTTTCGACACTCTGTCAAAATTTTATCCGTTAATTTACAGCCCAGTCCGGGTTCTTCCGGTAAGGTATAGTAGCCATTCACAACTTTTATCGGGTCTTCCCAAATATCCGCAATCGATTCATAACAATGTTCGACCATTGGTACATTCGGGGTCGCAGCAGCCAATTGAGCGTGTAATTTCTGCTGAACATTCGTGTGAGGGATCACCTCTAAATTATAGCAACGAGCAAGAGCAGCTACATCCAGCCATTCGTCAATTCCCGATAGTTTTGTCGCGTCCGCTTGCACAATATCGACAGCACCCATTTCAATATAATCCCGAAAATCGTATTTTGTATAGACTGTTTCCCCAATGGCAATCGGCAAATCCAGCGTATGTGCAAGTTCTGCATGCGCTTTTTTATCGAAAGGATTCATCGGCTCTTCTAACCAATAGACATCTAATTCCTCCAGTTTTCGCCCCCATACTTTCGATGTCTTTAAATCCCAAACGGTATTGACGTCAACCATTAATTTTATATCATCACCAATTGCTTTTCGTACCGCTTTGACTCGTTTAAAATCTTCTCTTGGATCAGGCAATCCTAATTTCATCTTTACAGCATCATAACCACGTTCAACTAGAGTGAGCATGTCTTTAATAAGTTGATCAGTCGTAACTTGGAGCCAACCACCATCAGTGTTATAAGCCTTCACTCTATCCTTAACTGGACCTAGATATTTCCATAAAGGCAGGTTGGCTACTTTTAGTTTTATATCCCAGAGGGCTAGTTCCACTGCACATAGAGCAACACGGGTGACCCCAACTTGTCCGATAAAATGATTGGTATAGTGAAGATCGCGTAAAAGTGTTTTGTACATAAGTGGGTCTTTTCCAATAAGTTTTGGTGCATACGTATCATCAATAATCGCTTGAACCGCTCGCGTTCCCTTAGTGTAATTCCAGTTAAATCCCCATCCGCTTATACCTTCGTCTGTATCCACTCGTACCGCAACAAATTCAACTGATTCCAATCTTGTTTGGGAATCTGTAATCGCTCGTTGCTTTAGTGGAATATCCAATAAATAGGTTTCAACCTTGGTTATTTTCATTTTTAAGCACCGCCTTTTATTTAACTAAATAACAAGTTTCTTACATTGTTTTTCATTGATCTTAAGGGTTTTCGCGAAAAGCAGGTTTTCCTTTCCCAGCAGGGCCAACCAAATTGAGTTGGCCATAGCCTTTGACGGCTTCATGTGTTCCATCAAAAGCAGGATCCACATATTCAACAAACCATTTTTCAAGCTTCCCTTTCATATCAATTAAGATATCTTCATAGCTCGGGTTTTCGACTAGATTCTCTCTTTCCCCCGGGTCTTCCTCTAAATGATATAATTCATGCGGTCCATAAGGATAACGATGAATATACTTCCAGTCTTTCGTTCGGATCATCCGGACTGGCCCATATTCATCATAAATAACAACATGCTCATGGGCCTCCGCTTGCACCCCTTTTAATAAGCCGTAAAAGCTTTTTCCAGGAAGTTTGTTTGCTTCAACGTTTTCTATACCAACATAGTCCAATAATGTTGGCATAAAATCATAACCACTTACCAATTCCTCGCACACTTTATCTTCTGGGATAAGCCCTGGCTGTGAGAAAATTGCTGGAACTTTTACGGAAGTATCATACATATTTTGCGGGAAAGTCCCATTCCCTTTCCCCCATATGCCATGATGTCCGCAATTAAATCCATTATCGCTGAGAAAACAAATAAGTGTATTTTCGCGGATGCCCATTGTTTCAATTTTTTCTATGATTCTACCAATATTCTCATCCATAGCTGTAACAGCAGCAAAATAGCCTTTTAAATTTTCCTTTCGATTATCTCCCCAAGGAGCCGTGTTAATTTGCCAGTCGTGCTTCGCTTCGTTTGGAATGGAGTCGAATGAGCAATCATCATATGAATCAACAATTTCCTGCGGATGACTATTGATCCAAGGATCGTGAGGTGCCGTGTAATGAACACTTAGATAAAAAGGTTGTTCCCCATCTTGATGATCTAAAAATTCAAGTGCATCATCTGTAATCACGTCTGTTAGATAGCCAGCTTCATGGACAAGTTCCCCGTTGCGGATCATTGGAGCATTATAATACGGTCCTCCTCCCCTTTGATGGACAAACCAATGGTGGAATCCCTTTTGCGGGTTGATGCTATCACCTAAATGCCATTTTCCACTTAAACCACATACATAATGGTTTTCAGCTAAAATTTCCGTATACGCTGTTTGACCTTGTAAATATTCGATTGTTTCCTCTCCTACATTCCCTTCTCGGATCCAGTCTTGAACCCCATGCTGGGAAGGAATTCTTCCTGTCAGCAAAGATGCCCGAGCTGGAGAGCAGACGGGAGAAGTACAAAAGAAATTAGAAAAACGCATGCCTTCCTTAGCCAAACGATCTAAATGTGGAGTGCGAATTTCATGATTCCCAGCACTTCCAAGTGCCCATGCTCCTTGATCATCACTAAGAATAAAAACAATATTTGGTTTACTTTTCATTTGCTTTTGCAAGGGCTTTCACCTCCCATTTATTATTACATACTATCTAAAAAAAAGATATTAGCATGATCAAAACGTAAGCGCTCATTCACCATTTATATAGAGAATTCTGGAGTCTCTCTTGATATTTAGGTGAAATTAATGGTGGTTTACCTGCTTGGCTTACAAGCTTATCTCCATCCGTTAACCCTGCCTTTCTTGGTTCTAAAACTTTGATCATCCGGCTTCTCCATTTTTGTAATAAAACTCGATACTCTTTGTGATTAGCTAAATCATTACTCTCTTGAGGATCGCACTGAAGGTCAAATAATTGTTCCTTATTTAACCTCGGTAACCAAATATATTTTATTTTTCCATCAGTCAAATATTGCATTTCTTGCGCTTCTGCATAACAAGCACTGTGCTCTCCATGAAGATAATTTCTAGAAAACTCTTGATTCCCCTGCAGCAAACCTTGCAAACTTATTCCATCAACAGAGTCAGGAATATCTATTTCCAAAGTATCCAGTATGGTCGGCATCAAGTCTTGTAGTTGCACTGCTTGGTCCACTCTTTCTCCTTTTCGCTCGATTGATTTGGGAAGCTTGATAATCAGTGGGATTTTAGCGGATCCTTCATAAGCGTATGTTTTCCTCCAAAGACTATGATCGCCTAACATATCACCATGATCAGAAGTGAAAATAACCAAAGTATTATCCCATTGTCCTGTCTTACGGAGATAAAATAATAGTCTACCAATCTGATGATCTATATGGGTAATAGATCCATAATATCCCGCTCGCGCACGCTGTGTTTCCTCTTCACTCCGCATGCCTCTCCAAGCGTCCGGATCTAGAGCTTTCTGTTCAGGTCCGTAAATCAAATTCCAGTCTCCCGAAAATGGTTTTGGCAATTCCTTATGATGGTACATATCAAAATAGTATTTTGGTGGATCATAAGGAGAATGTGGTCTGGCAAAAGAGGTCATCAGAAAAAATGGTTTACTAGGATCACGTTTCTGTAAAAAATCTAGTGATTCGTTCACCGTCCAATTTGTCGGATGAAGATGTTCTGGTGCATGATAAGGCCTTGCCATCCATGAATTCCAATTTACGCCATGATCGATTATTCCGTAATCTCCATCCTTATGCTGATCAAACCATTTCTTATAATCTGATGTAAAGCCAGGATCTTCTTCCCGGCCAGATTCATCTAAAACCGTATGATGAAAACCATTTAAAGCTCTTTGTGGATAAAAATGCCCTTTGCCAACTAGTTGAGTATGGAAACCAGCAGCCGATAATTCTCCTGGTAGAGTATGAGGAAATCCCACGCCCATTGGCTTCTGTCCCGCTCCCATCCCTAATATCCCAGTATTCCATGGATCCATCCCGGTTAGTAAAGCAGCTCTTGCAGGGACACAAGATGGACTAGGCGTGTAGGCATTGGAAAAATTCACCCCCTCGGATGCTAACCAATCCAGATTCGGTGTCTCTATCATTGGATTATCATTAACACCTATGCAATCGCCACGTTGTTGGTCTGTCATAATAAATAAAACATTATAATTTTTCAACTGTTTTCTCTCCTTTTATTCGTCGGGGTAGGAGTCTTCACTACTTTTTATATAAGAGATTATGCCCACCAAACCCTTGGCATCGAAAGTGGTTCTATTCCAAGTTCTGCCCACGCATACTCTAATAGTAAATCTGCTTTGATCCCGGCATATTCTGGATCATCCCAGCGGTTATACATCTCCCTTGGGTCTTCTTGTAAATCGAATAACTCTCCATATGTTTGATTATAATAGATCGTTAGTTTATAGCGTTGATTTACATATGTCTTCATATGAAGCGCAGTTGGCTGTGTACGATTCTCACATAAAATATGTTCCCTTGCTTGTTCTGTTTCCCCTAACCATACCTTTTTTTGATCTCTACCTGTCATCGTATGGGGGATTTCGATGTCCGCAAAGCTTAAAAATGTCGGAGCCAAATCAACAAGGGATTGCATTGCTTCTGTCGTTTTTCCAGTAGGAACTCTCCCCGGAGAGCGCACAATAAAAGGCAGCTTAATCACATCTTCATAATGAAATCCACCTTTATCATGTAGACCATGTTGTCCGAAAAAATGTCCGTGATCGGTTGTAAAGACAACAATCGTATCTTCAGCGAGTCCAAGCTCATCTAATCGATCTAATATTTTTCCGATATACTTGTCCATCATACTAATCATGCCATAATAGACGCCCATATTTTGCCTGGCCTCTTGTTCCGTTATCTGCGCATGGGAACGAAAACCAATATTGCCTATATCTGTTTCCTGATAGGCGGAAAAATCCGGGTTCTCTTCTTGTGTTAATTGAAAATGAGGCGGATTTTTATCATGCTCTCCCGGTACAATCGTTGGTAAAGTCAATTGTTCTGGGTCATACATCGTATCCCATGGTTCTGGCACAAGATAAGGCGGATGCGGATCAAAGAAACTAGCCCATAAGAAAAATGACTCATCTTTTTCCTGATACTCTGTTAGCTTTTCATTTGTCCGTTCAGCTATCCATGTATTATAGTGATATTTTTCCGGAATTGCCCATTTGTACTTTTCATCAGGGTCCATTGTTCCTGTTGGTGGTAAATAATAGTCCCGCCAATTTTTACAGCCCTTTTCCTCCATCCATAAGGCATAATGTTGACCAACCAAATGTTCATTTGTATGATTCCGCGTAAGTTCAATATGCTCAAAGCCATAAAAAGGGCCGTTAAATTTCTTCCAATAATCCAAATCCGTTAACAAAGGGTAGGATTCAATGGATGAATATTCTTCGGTATCTTTTAGTGGTTGAAAGTGAGCCTTGCCAATCAATCCAGTTCTGTATCCGTTTTCCTGAAACACCTCCCCAACCGTTAACTGCTCCTCAGGTAATTTTGTCCCAAGCGACCAGGCACCATGTTGACTTGGATACGCACCAGTGATAATCGATGCTCTTGACGGTGTGCAAGTTGGATTTGGACAATAAGCCCGATTGAAAACAGTTCCCTCGCGAACCAAGCGGTCTAAATTAGGTGTTGAAATCTCACTGTTAAAAGCACCAATTGTATCCCAATGCTGCTGATCACTTGTAATGAGTAATATATTTGGCTTTTTCATCATTATACCTCCGTCTATCTCAAATTTTTTTATCTAGCCTTCATTTCATCGGTTCTTCAATCCGAAAATTAACCAAAACCGCCGCGTGATCAGATGGAAAATGGACAGGATGTGTATCGATCTTCCTCGCAAACTGTGGATCAAGCTGGGTGCCATGCAGATAGATATAATCAATGCGATCACTAATATAATCATCCTGTTCCCAAGCGGGCCATGTAATAGCTGGGTCTGTAACTGGATCAGGGTGAATTTCCCGATATGTATCTCTATATCCTGCTTCAGCCAATATAAGTGACTGTGGAAACGGGAATACATAGCCATTATGGTGTGATCGAGTTGCTTCGATCCAATCTAAATGAGAACCACTGTTAAAATCGCCGCATAATAATAAAGGTTCTTGCTCTGACTTTTCAGTTAGTGGTTTAAGTGCTTGAAGTATCTCTCTCAATTCATTTAACCGTTCCTGTTCGCCTTCAAGTAACTGCGCTTGACTGAGATTCGCATTTCGATGCAGTTTCTCCAAATAATCGCTAAGATAATGTAACCAAATCGAAAATACATTCACATATCGTTCCTCATTTAGGCGAATCCGCGCTCCACCACAGTGGAATGCTTGATAGTATGGATATGTATCAATAATTGGATAGCGACTTAAAATGGATAAATTCGAGCTCCTTAAATAGAAATAATAACCAAGAGCATCTGCAATGATGGGGCCAGAGCCATATGTTTCCTGCATCATAATCAGATCTGCATCACTATCTTTTATCACATCAATTACGCGCTGAACGCCAATCTCAGCTCCCGTCTCACGTCCACCATTCCAGATGTTGAACGTCATCACCTTGAGATGTTTGGTCTGTCTTTCTGGAGCCCGCTCAAGGTGGCGATATTGAGAAAAGCGTTTCGCAATCTGTTTTGATGAAAGAGTTTGATCATCTATCCATACCTCATCAATCAGTCCTGGGAAGGATTCACAATCGCTTTCATTTTTCGCTTCTCCACCAATCCAGAGCGCCTCAGCTTGATTCCAGCTTTGTTTTGTCTGTAAAGTAACACTATAGATCCCTACATTCAACCCATTATAATACAGGTGAATTTCCGGTTTTGTGGCAGAGTACGTAAAGGAAAGAAAATGCCACTGCCCATCACGAATCGATTGTCGACTAGCTGTAGGTTCATATCTATACGTTTCCGCCCCTTCAGTTGCTTGCCAATACCAAGCACCATTTGCTTGAACTCCGATTTTCCATCCTATCTTACGGCCCTCGATCTCATGTGTCGCAGCAATCAGATCAAATGAACGATTCTCAAATAAGCCATTTAATCGGTCGCCCTTTACCCATACACTGACAGTAAAATCGCCTGAATACTTTCGTAAAGGATTCGGCTCACATACAGCTTTCCGTATAGAAGCACTGGCGCTCAGATCAAGTACTTGGCCATTTATTCCTTCAACTTTCCTAGTCTCTGTCTGAGAGTATGCTAGACGCCAGCGAGGCACGTCCGCTACAAATTCACTATCTTGCTCCGTCATCCTATCCCTCCTTAAGATTGTTGATTTTATCTAGTTATTTGCTAGTAAAGGAATGGCACTCACTCTATTATGGAATGAATGCCATTTTGGAAATCCCTTTACTAGCTTTATTCAAAATCGATTACTAATGAGAGTTCAAAAAGGAGCAGTATCATTTTATCGGCCTTTTTGAACATCTTCTTACATCAATTATTCTTTAAAACTATCATAATACTTTTGGTGAATATCTATCAACTCATCTAAGCCCATTTTTTCCAATTGTTCAATATAGTTATCCCATTTCGAATCCACATCCCCCTCAATAATGAATTTCGGGATCGTTTCATCAATATAACCGTCAATATCGGTCGTTAAAATCGATAAACGCTCAGCATCTTCAGCACTATACAAGAGATCGGGGTATATTTCTTCTGGTTGATACGGCTCATACATTTCTGCATATTCCATTTTTTCTTTTTCTCCCGTATCCAATTCAAATTTTTCAAATGTCTCCTGTAAGATCGCATATACTCCATAAGAACCAGGTGATTGTTGGTGCCTAAACTCTTCGTAGCTCGTTCCTTCTGGCACTTCACTCTTAACAATCTTCTCGCCATCTTTTTCCAAATTGACGCCAAAAGGTCCTGCATAAACTTGAACAGCTATCTCTGGATCAAACATTTGATCAACCCACTTCATTGATCGTGCCGGATTCTCATTGGCGGATGTAATGGAGAATCCTGAAAGGCTTAATGAACCGGATGAGCGATTCCACATTTGCTCTCCATCAGGCCCCTTTAATGGCGGTATCGCTACATAATCTTTATCGAGAGTACCAAAGCTAGAGAATTTAGACCAAGCAAAATAGGCACCCAATACTGGAGTAGCAGACTTTATTTTCGAATCATACACATTAATATCATGAGTAAATGCTTCTGGATCGATTAATCCTTCTTTGTACAATTCATGCATCCATTTCACATATTCTTTATATTCAGGTCGAACAGGTGCCAAATATACTTCCCCGTTCTCTACACCAAGCTTACGGCCAACGACTCCAAACGAACCACTTAAAGAATGGGGCCCACGGATTTCGTTACTATACGTAAAGCTGAATGGGATTTCATCCTTCTTTCCATTATCATTCAAATCTTTATCTTTAAATGCTGTTAACATTTCTTTAAATTCATCTGTTGTTTCGGGAATATCCATCCCAACTTCATCCAACCACTTTTTATTTACAAACATGGCATCATTTGAAGTACTCCAAAGATCTTCAACATAGAGTGGTAATGCATAGATATGACCATCTGGAGCTGTGATCATTTTTTCGATTTCTGGTCTCTTTTCAAAAAATGTTTTGATATTTGGAGCATTCTCTTCAATTAGATCTTCTAAAGCAATTAATTGACCATTGCTTCCATACTTGACGATATCATTTGCTCCTAAGGTCCAGGCAGAATAAAAAAAGTCAGGTAAATCATCACTTGCAAACATCAGGTTAATTTGCTCCTGCTGTGTTTGTGGAGTCGCATTCGTCCACTTAATTTCTGTGTTCACATTTTCAGCTAATTCATCTAGAAATTCCATATCAGCCCAATCTGTTGTAGCTGCAGGTGCCTTTACGCCAAACCCGTTTAACGTAACCTTCTCCTCTCCTGAATCTTCGATTGCTTCGCTCGAACTGTTTTTATCCTTTCCACTACAGGCCCCTAATATAAGTAGAACCAGTGCAACAAGAACCAGCCATCTTTTTCTCATTTCTTTTCCCCCTTCAGTCTAATTATATATGAACAGATCCATTATCCTTTTATGGATCCAATCATAACACCTTTTACAAAATGCTTTTGTACAAATGGATATAAAACTAACATTGGCAGACTCGCGATAATTACAACTCCATATTTTATTAACTCGGAGATGTTTTGCATTTCAGATTCCATCCCAGCCAAGGCTCCTGAATCCGTCACTTCATTCGCTTGGGATAAAACTAAAACTTCCCGGAGCACTAATTGAAGAGGATGCAGGGCGGAATCACGCAAATAAATCAGTGCGTTAAAATACGTATTCCAATGACCAACAGCATGGAAAAGGACCATAACGGCAATAATCGGTGTTGAGAGCGGTACAACGATTTTCAAGAAGAAATTCAAGTTTGTACAGCCATCTATCTTCCCTGCTTCTAATAATTCATCTGGTATCGTCCCTTGAAAAAAGGTCCGAACAATAATCAGATTATAGGCAGAAATGGCATTAGGTATGACCATCGCCCAAATCGTATTCACCATGCCAAGATCTTTTACCAATAGATAGGACGGAATCATCCCACCGCTAAAAAACATAGTGAACACGATAAAAAACATAAACATATTTCTGCCAGCTAGATCTTTCCTTGACAAGGCATAACCACCGGTAATCGTAAGTACAACATTGATGGCCGTTCCTAGTACTGTGTAAATAATTGAATTTTTATAGCCTGTCCAGATTTTGTCATGATCGAAAATCATTTCGTACCCTTTAAAGGTAATATCCTTTGGCCATAACCAGATTTCACCATTATTAACCGCATCAGGACTGCTAAAAGAGGCAATCACCATAAAATAAAGCGGATAGATGGTGATAAATAATACAATCATAAAAAAGATTGTATTAAAAAGATCAAATATCTTATCACCTTTTGTTCTCGCTGTAAGATTCATTCAAATGGCCTCCCTTCTACCATAGACTGTTCTGTCCAGCCTTTTTAGCTGTCTGATTGACAACAATCAGTAGGATAAAATTAATAACTGAATTAAATAGCCCAACGGCTGTTGCGTAACTAAATTGAGCTCCTAAAAGTCCAGCCTTATATACATGGGTTTGGATAATCTCTGATGAAGAAATATTCACGGAATTTTGCATTAGGTATACCTTTTCAAACCCGACATTTAGTAAATTCCCCATATTAAGGATCAACAGAATAATTACGGTCGGTAATATTCCCGGAATATCTATATGCCATATTCTTTTTAGCTTACTCGCACCATCCATCACAGCTGCTTCATGCAAGTCAGGACTAATGGATGTGAGTGCTGCTAAATAAATAATCATCCCCCATCCAAGGCTTTGCCATACACCTGAGAAAACAAATAATGGTTTAAACCATTCCGGTATGCCAAAAAAGAAAATAGGATCTCCGCCAAATAGGGCAATGACCTGATTAATGATTCCATTTCGTGGTGATAAAAATAGGTAAAGCATCCCGACTAAAACTACAACTGAAATAAAATGGGGCGCGTATGTAACGGTTTGTACAATTCGTTTAAAACGACGGTTCACAAGCTGATTTAATAATAGCGCCATAATAATTGGGATCGGAAATACAGCAAATTCAAAAAGAGCCAATCCGATTGTATTTTTTAAAACTGTCCAGAATTGATAAGATTGAAAGAAACGGATAAATTGGTCAAAGCCGATCCAAGGGCTCCCTAAGATCCCTGAAGCTGCATTGAAATTTTTAAAGGCAATTTGTACACCATACATCGGAAAATAATGGAATACTAAAAAATAGAGCAGTGTTGGTAATAATAAGAGATAAAGATCATAATTTTGTAGAAGTTTTTTTATTTTCTCCTTCGGTGTTCTTTTTCTCAACACGATTTGCTCCGTCTTTTGTAGTGCTGTTCCCCCTTGTTCTTTCATATTTCGTACCTCCTTTTCTTCTATGTAGAAATCTGATTGCCTTGTTGCAAACGGATTCACCATTTCGCTTAAATGATCCGTTCAGTGACCCAAGCTTAAATTATTTTTTCGTTTTTCCGCAATCAGTTATTTCACACGATATATGCCAAAACCATATTTGCTTAAAAAGGACTCTGTATGTGAAAACGAAACCAATATGCGATTTACAAACCCGTATAACCCTTGATAAACCAACGATTTATGTGATTTCATAAGGAATTGTCTATCCTTTAAAAATCAAAAAAACTTGGCAGATGCCAAGTTTAAATTACATTTTTTTCTGTATATTTTTTTCTAAATTCCCCTGGTGTCATGTTTTCTTGTTGCTTAAATTTCCTTATAAAACTTGAAACATCACTATAGCCAACTTGCATTGCAATCTCTTTTACCTGTAAATCGCTTGTTTTTAACAGAAATTTCGTTTGGTCCATACGTATACGATTTAAATGCTGTAAGATTGTCTCACCTGTGTGCTTTTTAAAATAACGCATAATATAAGCTTCTGATAGGGAGAAATGCTCTGCTAAAGCTTGTATGGAAAACTGGTATTCATGATAATGATCTTGTATATATGTTAATAAATCATCCAATAATTGCAGATCAGGCTGTGCCTGGTCATGAATATCAAAAACATTCCGTATTATTTTTGTTACCATTTCTTCCATTTCCTCGGTAGAATGGAAGTCATTGATTTGTAAAACATCTGGCAGCATATCATGCTTTTCTTGAGCAGGCTGAATATCCTGAATAATTCTCATAACCGTGCTAGACACATCAAACATCAAGCATTTCGCCATAAATAAATTCGAGTTAGCAGATTGGATGATTCCTGTGATTTTCATCATAATCTTCTCAACTTGCTCCATATTCCGCTGTCTTATACATAACTCTAGTTGGTCGACGATTTGCCGATCGTACCAATTCAAATTCAAATTTTCCGCAGACGTTTCTGAGAAAAAAATAATCTGATTGATCCCTTTGATTAATTGGTAGTGAAGAGCTGTTTCCGCTTCCAAATGAGACTTACCCATCTGAGTTGTATCACGGTAGCTATTTCCAACCCCAATTGTCACTGAAATATCGCTCTCTTTACTTATTTTTATATACCAATCATTTAATACTGAATGGTGGACTTCACCAGATAAGATAAAAACAAGCTTAGATGTTCCAAACAAATCGCCTAGATCAATTTGGTATTTTTCTTTATTTGGTAGATATGTAAGCCATTTCTTCACTTCACCGAGTTTCATTGGATCATGGAGGATATTCTGCTGATGAAATTCCATCAACATCACGTAATAGTCTGTTTCCTTTAATTGTAATTGAATTTCCGCCCCTAACGCATTCAACTCCTGATAATCTGCAATTTCTCCACGAAGTAAGCGGATAAGTAAATGCTGTTGCATCACTGGCCGGCTTTTTTCAACATGTTTACTCAAGTGTTGATTCTTCAGCTCAGAATAATGCATTACTTCCGAAATTTTTTCTAAACCATGATGCTGTTGGATTACACGTGACCATTTTTCCTCCACGCGCCGGATCAAATTTCCCAAAGGTTTATAATTTATTTGCATGCCAATATAGATCAACAGAATTCCAATAAATAGTACGATCCCATAAGATATCAACACATTATGCTTTACACTATTAACATCTTTCATTAACTCTGACTCAGGCGTTAGAGTAAAAAAACTCCAATCTTGAAATTCGGATTTTACATGAGATACATAATATGTTTCATGATCTATGATGATGCTTTTAACCTCATCCGCTCCGTCTTGATTGACTTGCTTAATGAAAGCATTTAATTCGGGTTGACGATGATATAAGCCTGCTACAACCTGATACTGATCATCTAAAATAAAGGCATTTCCTGCCGAAGTGTTGACCACATTTTTTAACATATCTTGGATCATTTTTTCATCAATAAAAAAAAGCAATGTGCCATAAGGGTGCTTACTATTGAAAGGAACTGGTACACCATACGTAATCATATTCACTGTTTTGCCATTAAATATTCTTACCTTTTCCGGATTCCGTAGAAAAGGCTTTTGACTTTCATTTAAGGTTTGATAAAAATCTTCGTATGACCAATTTTCAAATTGAAAATAACTATCTGTAAAGGAAGGAAACGAATAGCTAGAATCACCAGAAAATAAATAATCATTGCCCCTAATATAATAAAAAAGCTCATAGATAGAATCATTACCAACCTTATAGTTTAATATTTTTTTTGCTTTAAACACGTCAAAAAAGTTGTTCACATAATAAGGCGTTAATTCATGCTGAGAGGATACCTGTAACGAAATCCTATGAAACTCCGATAATTTTGTGTCAAGGATATCCTTCATTTGGATCAGCTTTTTTTCATTCGACTCCATTACCTGTCCCTTTATATTCGCAAGTAAATAGAAATGAATAATCGAGCCAAGAAAAAGCACTGGGACAATTAAAATTAGGATATAAAAAGATAAAAACTGAAGACTGAGCGGAATTCTTAAACGCCTTTTTTTCAAGTACCTCCCCCCTTCCACTTTATCATCATCTGCATTCTCTAAGGTTAATCTGTTACAGGATCAATGGCGCCTTTTCCGGTTAGCACCGCAACTATATTTTGAGCAGCACGCATCGCCATCTCATCACGCGTTTTAGCTGTAGCAGAGCCAATATGAGGAAGCGTTACAACATTCCGCATGCTCAGTAATGGATTATCTGTTTCCACTGGCTCTTTTTGGAAGACATCAAGCCCCGCTCCATGGATCTCACCATTTTGTAAAGCCGCTATTAATGCTTGTTCATCTACCGTTTGCCCACGAGATACGTTTACAAAAATAGCAGACTTTTTCATTTGTTTGAATTCCTGTTCACCAATCAAATGATGCGTTTCTGGCGTTAAAGGGGTAAGCATCACAACAAAGTCCGCCCTTTGTAGGAGATTTGGCAATGTGCAATATTCCGCATCATATTTTTTCTCTGCTTCCAGTTTCCGGCTCCGATTGTGATATAAGACATTCATATTAAAGCCGAACTTGGCACGTTGAGCAACCGCCTCTCCAATTCGGCCCATCCCAATAATACCGATTGTCGCATGATGAACATCCAATCCAAAGAACTGATCTTCATCCTTCACAGGCTCCCATTGCTTTGCTTTCACATAATGATCAAGTTCGGCAATTCTTCTTGCTGTCGTCAACATAAGGGCCAACGTTAGGTCTGCTACTGTGTCATCTAAAACATATGGAGTATTGGTTCCGATTACATTTCGTTCTTTTAAAACGTGCACATCAAAATTGTTATAGCCAACAGAGACATTACTTACAACTTTTAAATTTGGCGCAGCTGTTAGTAATTCTTCATCTATTTTGTGCCAAGCTGTTAATAAACCTTCTACATTTGCGATTTCTTGCAAAAGTGTTTCCCGTGGAATGCGATCTTCCCCGCGCCATTCTCTCACTTCACAATATTCCATTAAATATTCCCTGACTTTTTCTGAAACAGATTGACTTAAATAAATATTTGGTTTCATTATTAGCCTCCTATTCTTGCAATAAAATGAACCTTCAATCAGTGGGGGTATTACTGCCCGTTAATGCGGGATAAATGCCCGCTCTATTTAATCTGCGCATTGCAGACTCTTCTTATTGGCTATACAGACTTAAATATCCAACAGAAGAGCCCCTATGGAAACCCAGGTCGATAAAGAATCCTGGATATGCTTAATGGCAAAACTTCAGCATTAATTGTAATATAAATTCTCTGTTGGGTATACTGGATCATTGGTAATATCAATTCCAAGCTTTTTCAAGGTTTGTTCGTTTTCTCTGTTCAAGATAACCGTTGAATGGGCTTGTGTGGCTTGTAAATTCGCTAATTGGTGATAAGCCAGTTGAGCAGTGGGATTGGTGACAGCACTAATTGCCAATGCAATCAATAATTCATTAGCACTTAATATCGGGATTCTACTGTTTAATCCTTCTGTTTTTAAACTCTGAATAGTTTTTAAGATCATAGGTGCTAGGAGGTCTATTTCATCGGCAATATTTGCCAGTGACTTCAACCCATTTAGAATCGCAGCTGCCGAAGCATCCATTAGAGATGTGGTTCGCCCGGTGATGATCTCACCATTCAGAAGTTCGATGGCAATCACCGCTTGTGGATTCGTGCCACCTCCCCTTTCCTCAACTGTTTTTGCATAGTTGCGAGCATGCAATACAGGGACTCGATCTTCTTTTTTCAAGTCGATTTCTTCTAAGATCACTTCCATACGGCGAAGAGTCTCTTCGTCCGCCAGTCCTTTTTTATAATCATTTTCTACGGCGAAACTGCGCCGGATGATTTCCTGTTTTGCGGCCTCTTGGACGACCTGGTCATCAATTATAGCCGTTTTAAGACGATTGACACCCATATCAGTCGGCGAACTGTAGACTGATTCTCTACCGGTAATTTTTTCAATGATCCGTTTAATAACAGGAAAGGTCTCAATATCACGATTATAATTAATAGCCACTTCTCCGTGCGCTTCATAATGATAATTATCAATCATATTCACATCTTTTAAATCAACAGTAGCAGCTTCATACGCAATATTTATTGGATGCTTCAATGGTAAATTCCAAACTGGGAAAGTTTCGAACTTGGCATAGCCTGTCTTCTTTCCACGTTCATGTTCGTGGTACATCTGATTTAGACAGGTCGCGAGCTTTCCACTTGCTGGACCAGGTGCTGTCACCACTACAATCGGCTTAGTCGTTTCAATATAGGGATTCTTAGCAAAACCATTCTTACCGACGACCGCTTCCACATTTGTTGGATACCCTGGAATAGCACGATGGGTATAAACATTAACCCCATTCCGCTCCAGCTTTGCCATAAATACTTTGGCATTTGGCTGCTCTTGATAGCGTGTGACCAATACGCTGTTAACAGAAATGCCGTATCCCCGATATTCATCAATTAAGCGTAAGACATCCTGGTCATATGTAATGCCATAATCTTCACGTACTTTATTCTGCTCGATGTCTCTGGCGTACACACAGATAATAATCTCTGCTTTCTCTTTCAATGTAGCCAGTAATTTCATTTTTGCATCTTCATCAAAGCCCGGCAAAACACGCTTGGCATGTTTATCGCCGATTAATTTTCCACCGAACTCCATATACAGCTTATCAAAGTGCTGTACCCGTTCTAAGATATAAGATGATTGTTCTTGTAAGTATTTCTCCGAATCAAATCCAATTTTTTTCATTTTTCCTTCAGCCTGCTTTCGATGTTTCTAATAAGCCTATTTTACCTTTCTTACGTCCGTTCCACAATCAAATGAAATCTTTTCCTATAAAAGTTAGATCATGTATACTGATAATAGTATACGTGCCAAGATTAAGAAGCGCAATCACGGAGCAGGCTAAAAACAAATAAGAGTAAAGAAAGGAGCATAACAAATGGATTTTAACGGATTTGAGCAACAAGACTTCGATACCTTTTTGATTGATAGCCTTGATGAACGGATGGCAGCCATCCAAGAACGGATTCAACCAAAATTTAAAGAGGCAGGGGAAATTCTGGCAACTGACTTATCAGAAATGATTGGTTCTGAAATGTTTTTACATATTGCTAGGCATGCTAGAAGAACCGTTAACCCTCCTCAAGATACATGGCTTGCGATCGCAGACAATAAGCGGGGGTATAAAAAACATCCACATTTTCAAGTAGGACTGTTTGATGATCATGTTTTTATCTGGCTAGCTTTTATTTATGAATTACCAAATAAAGATAAAATGGCACAAAATTTCTTAGATCATCTAAACATGGTCAAGAAAACAATCCCTAATGACTATATGATTTCCCAAGATCATATGAAAAAGGATGCGCTGCCTTTGCGTGAGGTGGATTTAGAAAAAGTACTGACTCGTTTTCGTGACGTAAAAAAGGCAGAATTTTTAATTGGTCAGCATCTAGCTCCAAATGACCCACTTCTCAAAGATGGTGATCGCTTTTTAGAATACGTTAAAGAGACGTTTAAATCACTTGTGCCGCTATACCAATTGGCTTTTAAGTAAAGCAGAACTTCAATCAGTGGGGGCTTTATCTCCCACTGATTACAAATGAAGGATAAGCGTGGTAGGTAAGAAAGAGCAACGAGGAAGATCACCACACGCCGCCTGAAGCGGAAATCAATATTGTTCAGATTTTCAACAAAGAATTTGTAAAAATAAAATAATAGGAGAATGACCAAAATGAACAAAATCAAAGCACAGGGTCATCGATTTGTTGATGCAGATGGAAGAGAAATTTTGCTTCACGGGATTAATATGGTTTGTAAAGATAAGAAATCTCATTATACTGGCGATTGGAGCGAGCAGGATTTTAAGCGCTTAAAGAGCTGGGGGATAAATGTAATTCGCTTAGGTGTAATTTGGGATGGATTAGAGCCTGAGCCCAATGTATATCATGATGAGTATATCGAAAACCTTCGTCATTTCATTCGTTTAGCAGATCAGCAAGATATTTGGGTATTTTTGGATATGCATCAGGATTTATTTAGCTCTAGATTCGGAGATGGTGCTCCGCCTTGGGCCACTTTAACAGATGGAGAAAAATACGAGCCAGGCACGACTTGGAGTGATGCTTATCTATTTAATAAAGCGGTTCAAACTGCTTTTGATCATTTTTGGCATAACACTCCTGGCCCCATTGGCAAAGGGATTCAGGACCATTTTATCGATGCATGGAAATATCTCGTCCAGAAACTACATGTTGAACCAAATGTAATCGGTTACGACTTGATGAATGAGCCTTTTATTGGTCATGCTGCAACTGATGTAATGGAAAAAATGATGAATCAATATGTAGAAATCTATCAATCTCAAAATGGAAGCATCGAACAGAAAGAAATCTTGGCTGCCTTTATCGACCCCGATCCAAAAGAGGATTACTTTTATTTTCTAGAGGATATTGAAGCTTTTCAACAAGTCATCGATGCCCCTGCCGCGATTGTACAGAAATTTGAACAAGATATTTTATCGTCTTTTTATCAAAAAGCAGCAGATGCGATTCGCACAATTGATCCACAGGGGATCTTATTTTTGGAAACTAATTACTTTTCAAATTTGGGTATGAGTAGCATGATCCAACCTTTAATGAGTCAAGATGGAAAGAAAGAGAGTCAACAGGCATACGCCCCCCATGCTTATGATATAGTCGTTGATACCGATCTCGCTCATACAGCCAATGATCATCGTTTAGAGTTTATTTTTGAAAGACATGAACAGACGAAACAGCGTTTGGGAATGCCCATGATTCTAGGAGAGTGGGGAGCTTTTTACAACCAGAATCATATGGCACATATCGCATTACATATAAAACGATTAATAGAACGCCATTTATGTAGTGATACGTATTGGGACTATACGGCAGACATGGATCAATATGCGCCATTTTCAGGTGTAAGACGTGCTTATCCCATGGCTGTTTCCGGAAGCTTATATCAATATCGTCATGAGGAAGAATTAGGAAGCTTTCAAATGAGGTGGAAAGAAAGCTTGAGTAAACCTACGATTCTTTATTTCCCAAATATCCAGGAAGTAGAACAAGCAACCGTTTCTTTATCACCAGTCGGTTCAAATTTCCTGCTCCATCAATTAACGAATTCACCAGCAGGGTATTTGGAAATTCCCGCTACAGGGAACACAATTCGTCATTTAGTAATCACGAAAGGATAAGTAAATTAATATAGAAAAACGCATTCAAATAGAGGCTGAGACAGCATGAAAACGTTAAGCCCCAAGGACGACCATCCATTACCTTAGCGGAGGAAATATTCGGAGACTCCTGCGGGAAGTGAGAGCTCGGCAAGCCCCCGGAAGGCTAGCCTGAGGAGAATTGCCACTTGCCCGCAAAAAGCAAAGAATATTTCCGAAGCGGAGTATAGACACCTATGAAAATACTATTATTCCAGCCTCTTCATTATAACATTATACCGTTGTGACAAGCTCTTTTTTCGAGCGGATGAAAAGCATATAGCTTACCATTAATAGAATCCCTGTACCCACTAAAATCACTGGAATCATAAAAATCTTTGGTGTATACCCTTGAATCCAAACTGGTAATACATACCCAACTAAGGAAGCCATTTGAAATAAAAAAACATAAAGACTTGATCCAAAACCAATCTTTGTATGGAACATCCTTTGTACATACCCCATTGCTACCCCATAAAGCACAGAGACAAAAAAGGAATACAACGGTTGGACGAGGAAGAATACAAATAGCGGCGGACTTGAGCTATAAATCGTATACGTAATGGCCGCACAAACCCCACCAAGCACAAACACTCGTCTACTGCCAAATTTCATCGCCCAATAGCCTGCAAAGGTCATAAACAATAATTCAAAAACCGCTTGAACACTCCATAAATAAGACATCAAATAAGGCTTTTCGAATAAATCAACGATCACAAGTGGCAAATATAATCCTCTTAAAGAGTCGGCGCACCCAAATAATAATAGGGCAAGGAGCATAATAAGTGAAAAACGCTCACCTTTTGTTGTTTGAGTTCCTTCTCCCTCTCCATGCTTATATTCCTTATAAAATAAAAGTAATAGAAATAAAAACAAATAACCTGATAGATTGCCAATCAACACACCTTTAAAATCAGCGAATATATATAGATTGGCTCCAATCAATAATCCCGTGAAAAAGCCTACACTCATCATTGCCCTTAACCAGATTTGAGCAATTTCAAAAATTTCAGGGGCTAGTTTGATAAAATGATTACGAGCCATCGCAAAGATTTGTCCCATAATCAGACCTGATGGTGCAACAGTAATAATCATGCCAATTAAGGCTTGGGTAAAAGTATCCGCTTGCATATAGATCATTAGACCTGTCATGCAAAGCAGTAAAGCGATTAGGGGTAATGGCTTTTTCTGTTTCATCTTATCGCTCATCATCCCAACCAAAATAGTGATCAGCATATTTAACAAAACAGAAACTGAGAAAACGGTTGCGATTTCCCCTTTCGACAGCCCAATCCCTTCACTCATATAAATCGCGTTCATCGGCGATAGGATCCCTGTGCCAATGCCATAAAGAAAAATCCCTAAGATTAAATACCATGCTCCTTGTATTTTCAAGAAATGACGGAAATCTTTAAATATTTTCATGGGCTCACCTTTTCTTCTCTTCCATAAGAATTGACACACAATGCTCGAGGCGAAGGCATTATTAAGTCGTTAAACTCAGTAAGAATTTGGCAAAAGCCTGAGGAGACTCCCGCGGAAGCGAAGTATATTTCCGGAGCGAGAGTCTATGCCTCCTAGTTGTTCGTTTTTCATGGAGAATACTTATGTCCCAGCCTCTTTAATATTATATCTGTTCCTCCAGCTGCTGGATGACGTTTTCAGCTGTTTCAATCCCACTCTTTATACAATCTGGAATCCCCACCCCAAAATAAGAACAGCCCGCAAGCTTAATATGCGGATAAGTAGCAGCCAAAATCTTTTCAACCCTCTCAACAGTTTGTTGATGATCAATCTGATAGGTCGGCATATTTCCCATCCATTTTGTCACATTCGAGGTGACAGGAGTTGCTGTGATCTGCAAGCTTTTTTGAATATCTAATTGAGCGACTTCAATCAGCTCTGTTTCGGATAAATTTTTTATTGCTGAAAAGGCGGGATGACTGCTCTTGTAAAATAATCGTACAAGTAAATTTCCTTGGCGAGAGGTATGATGCCATTTCCGACTGGTCCATGTACAAGCATTACAGGATAGTTCCTTATTATTTGCCGTAATAAAGCCTGTTCCCTCTTCTGGTAACAAATCATCCGGTAAATCATATCCCATATACACACTAATTAGGGAGCTGGTTTTGAATGAAGCAAATTCTTGCCCAATGTCGGTTTCGCTAAATAAAGATTGCGAAGCAGAAGCCGGAATAGCTGAAATTATATAATCCGCCTCAATTTCCTCATGATTAGTGAAAGCAATTCGATAGCGTGTTCCTTGCTTTTCAATCTGCTTGGCTTGAAAGGAAGTAAAAATTTCTACATCCTCCAGTGCTTGCGCCATCGCTTCCATAAAAGTACCTAAGCCATTTTGGAAAGAAAGGAATTTTTTCTCTCCACTACTCTTAAATTTTTCACGATGAACCTCAAGCCCCTTCATAATACTGCCATATTTTTCTTTATATTCAAGTAAGTATGGCAAGGTAGAAGCAATTGACAAATCCTCCAATTTTCCGGAGTAAACGCCTGATAAAACAGGAGAAACTTGTTTTTCCACCATTTCATTCCCTAAATAGTAACGCAGAAAATCACCAATGGAATCATCTTTTGTGAAAGTACGATCTCGTAAGTAAAAATCCTTTAACGCCTCAACTTTTCCAGCAGCAGATACTAAAGAACTATTCGCCAAAGATTCTATGGTAGCTGGTATCCCGAAAACAGAATCAGCCGGAATCGCTCCCAAATTACCATCCACATAAATAAAAGATTGGCCTGTTGCGTTATAGACCACTTCATCCTTTAAACCGAGCTCATCAATCCAATCCATTTCCGCCATTTTACGGGTCACAATTGAATCTGCCCCTGTTTCCATAATGAAATTATGATCGATTCTCGTACGAATTTTTCCTCCCAAGGACTCTTCTGCTTCCACTACAATCAATCTTACCTTTGCCCGCGAAGCCTTTTTCCATTTATGTAAAGAATATGCGGCAGATAGGCCTGTTATACCGCCACCCATAATCACAATCGTCTTCATCTCGTACACCTCATTTGCGTTGATTTTCTGCTTTCAGTGTACCATATTCATTGATGAAATCAGATATTTAACGGCTTTTTAACGGAAACCCAAGGACGTCCCTCTGCCCAATGAACATTCAAACCTAACTTAAAGGTTTGAGATAATAGCTCATCTGTTAATACTGATTTTTTCGGTCCCTTTCCAACGATTTCTCCTTCTCGTAAGAGCAATACATGCGTGATTTCTTCAGTCAATTCCTCTATATGATGTGTGACATACACGACATGACATTGTTGTTGAGTGATCTCTTTGATCAACATTAAGATCTCTTCTCTTGATAAAATATCGAGACCCGAACATGGCTCATCGATAATCAACAGTTTTGGATCATTCATTAAGGCTCTTGCGATTAACACTCTTCGTTTTTCTCCATGTGATAAGTAGCGATACTCCTTCCCTTTTAAGTAATCTAGACGGAATTTTGAGATGAGCGCATCCGCTTTTTCCCAGACCTCTAGCGGAACTTCTTGATACAAGCCAATCGAAGCAAATTCACCACTCACCACAATTTCTTCAATCGTTTCATAATCTAGTGTTTCTGAAAATCTTTCGAGTGAACTGCTGAATATCCCTAATTCATTACGTAAGTTAGGGATGTACGAATTGCCGAATTCATACCCGAGAACGTTCACATCACCAGTCGTTGGAAATTGATAACCTGCTAAAATATTTAGCAAAGAGGTTTTACCTGACCCATTTAAGCCTAAAACAGCCCAATGCTCCCCTGTTTTTATCTCCCAATCAATTTGATTTAAAATTTTCCTGCCTTCTCTACGCCAGGAAACATCTTTTAAAGTAACCAATGTATTTTCCATCTTAAAACTCCCTTTCATTGACCAAGCTTTTACATAATAGTTCTCATTATAGCGAATTTACTAAGTTATTTGAAGAAAAACCTGTTGATATCATCAGCTTGGCTACGGAGCAACGGAAGGGATCTGCGCTTCAACATTATTGAGTTGGAGGATGCGGCAATTCTTGGGCTCTTACGGAAGTGAAGGTGGGATCAGGAGAAGTTGCTACGTACAAGAAATTCACTTAAATTCTTCGAAAATGGTTCATAGACGATTCTACGTACTCAAAATTCACTTGAATTCTTGGAATATGATTCATAGATGCTTCTACGTACTCAAGATTCACTTAAATTCTTGAAAAGTGGTTCATAGACGCTTCTATGCACTCAAAATTCACTCGAATTCTTGGAATATGGTTCATAGACGATTCTACGTACTTAAAACTCACCCAAATTCTTGGAAAATGGTTCATAGATGCTTCTACGTACTTAAAACTCACCCAAATTCTTGGAAAATGGTTCATAGATGCTCCTACGTACTCAAAACTCACTCGAAATTTTGGAATGCGATTCAAAGAATGACACTGCGTACTTAACGGAAAGAGTTTTCTAGGAAGTAAATAAGAACTCGGAATTCTCCCATTACTATTAATGTGCTACCCCCTCTACTAATGCGAGTTAATCAATGGAGACATACTTAGATAAAAAATCTCCCCTACACGTTATTGACTTCCTAATCAATCTCATATAGAGGAGAATAAATAGTTCATATGACCATAATTATCTTCATCTGAATAATGAAGAATTAGTTATTTTTATATCGTTCATAAGCCGCCTTTTGAATTTCCATGTATTCATCTAGCTTCATCTTTTCTACTTCTTTTACATAATCATCCCATTTTGATAATGGCTCAGTGCCCGTTATAAATTTATCCTGCATTTCATCGACATATTTGTGGATATCCGCCTGTAAAGCAGAAAGCTTATTGTTTTCCTCGATCGTATACGTAAAATCCGGCCAAATTTCTTCAGGCATAAATGGTTCGAGTTTTTGCGCCGCTTCTATGGAGGATGGTAAGCTTTCTGCTCCTTTAAATGTCGCTTCTTTTACAAGACCTGGATAGCCTCCACCAAGATAAGTAATATATTTGGCTAATTCTTGTTCCATTGTTAAACCATCAGCACTGTTCGTAATCTTATCTAAGTACTGCATATCTCCATTTTCATCAATTTCATAGGTTTCACCCTCGACCCCCATAAAGAATAATGTCGCACCTTCCTCACTGTAGAAATAGTCCAACCATCTTAATGTCGCCGGAATATTTTCGTTTTCATTAGTGATCACAAAACCACCCATATGAGCAAGTGGAGAGGTTGCTCTATTAAATGCCTTGCCACCTGGTCCCTCCAGAGCGGAAGCGCCAACAAATTTTTCACCCATTTCTCCATAAACACTTTCAGTACTAGTAAAAACGGTACTACCGTATACACCTTCAGCTCCTAGGGCATAGCTTTGATTTGCATCAATCGTAAAAATATTTTCCTGGATAAGTCCTTCGGAGTACAACTTATTTAAAAAATCCAATTCTTCTTTAAAGCCATCAGAAATAGGATAAAACCGTAAATCCCCAGAATCAGGATCTTGATCAAGATAAGAATGCTTATATCCCCTGTTCCCAACACCAAATGCACCTTTCAAAGCATCTCTTAAACCAGTAATATTGCCAGCTCCATAAGGAATTTCATCTTGCTCGCCATTGCCATTTAAATCCGTCTCTTTCACAGCTTTTAAATAGTCATAAAAATCATCGATTGTTTCAGGCATTTTCATCTCTAATTGATCTAACCAATCCTGTCTAACCCATAACTTATGCCCCATGATCACCGAAGTAAATTCAGGATCATAAATGGTTGGAATTGAATATATATTTCCATCAGGAAAAGTGGCACCTTTACGAATATCCGGATATTCTTCCAATAACGCTGTTAAATTCGGCATATATTCTTCAATTAGATCATTCAACTTTACAAAGACTTCTTGCTGTCCATATTTTAATAAGTCATCATTAGGAATCGCCATTGCATAAAAAACATCAGGCAATGTTCCGCCAGCCAAAGCAAGATTTCTTTTTTCCTCACGACCGTCAGCGGCAACCAGCTCCCAATCAATATGGATATTTGTCATTTCTTCATAGGTTTTCCAAAGTAAAGTTTCATTATAATCATCCGCATTTTTGCTCCCTTTTCCTGCCATAAACTTAAGCGTTATTGGTTCATTTACGACCGGCATGCCAGATTCATTAAAATTCTCTAATTCTTCATCATCTACTTCGGATGTTTGCGGTTCGGATGCTTGCTTTCCATTACATGCAGCTAAAACCAATATAAAGGACGACAGTAACATTAAAACTACCTTGTTATATTTCAATATTGCCCCTCCTTATTTAGGAAAATATAATGTGAAATTCCTCAATACATTCTGTTTCGAATGGTTTATTTGCAAATGCTTTTAAAGATGCTTTTCTGTACGTATCACCCCCTTCCATTCGCTTACCCGGATTGGTTTATTCTCCCTTGATCCAAATCGGTGAGGTAACGGCAAATTCCCCGTCATCCTGATAAATCTTCACAAAGTAATAGCGTTCCTTACATGGGAGTGAAAAAGTATCTTCCCATTCCCGACTATCAATGTGAATAGTATGAAGAACACGACCATGCTCCCCGTATATTTCCGCCTTAACCAAACGATGCCCTGTGTCTACTCCATATAAAGCTTTAACACTAAACTCCAAGGTCTCTGATCGTTTTATTCTAGAACCCATGATTGAGCCGTTAACCTTAAACCAAACTTTTAAATGAAGAGCAGAGGTAAAATAAACTCGTTGATGTCTCACTGCGTCAAAGAAATCTTTTTTTGTCAGATGGTCGACCAATACTGCTGTTCGAAGGGTATTCGCAGTTCCCCACTGTCCATGATGATTGTCTTGGTTACCTGCAGGAGACAAATGCCATCCCTTATCAAGAGCCATTACATAATAATAGAGACCCCCATGTTCCTTCGATATGATCGGATTGACCTCTAATAAATGAAGGACTTCATCCACTTCCGCATCATATGGTTCAAAAGCATCCAAGTGCCGATTTCCACTCGACCACGGATGATTCCATTGATGGATTGAATCAGGATATTGCTTTATCATTTCGTAGTAAACAGAGATTTCATTATATTTCGTTTCATATGCATTGATGAAGAACTCTAGATTAAATGTATTCATATGGCCGAACTGATTGTACCAAGTTGTTTCTGCACCAACTAATGCAAGAAAAGCCCCCTCTTCAGTTTTCTTTTGGGCCATCAGCTGGATATCCTTCCATTTCCTGCTTTTATCCCAATCAAGATAATGATCATAAAGGTTGCTGTGTTCGGTAATTGCCAAGAAATCCAGACCGGCCGTATACCTCGCATAATCAAACGCATGCTCAGGGACCCCTTCTCCATCCGAAAAATCGGTATGACTATGTAGATTACCAAAATAAATTTTATACTCCCTATCAAGCGGCGCTGGTATAGCTTCTGATCTTGGTTTTGCCACTGGTAATGCTGATTTTCTTACAAACGCTAACCAGTGAATCATTAATCGTTGTGAAGGTTCAGATTCCTTGATAATAAGGTAGACATCATGGACTCCAGTCAATAATGATGAATCTGAATGTTCAAGCTGACCACCTAAGATTGACCAAGCCTTCCATTGCCTAAAGAGAACGATCTCCCCAACTTTGTTGCCATGCACATCATCTAATCTTACTTCCATTGTGATCCGCTTACTTTTATCTGAGTCTGTAAAACCAAAATGCCCACGCAGCTGATCCACACCACCTTTGGTAAAATCAATCCCACGATAAACTATATAACTATCAACACTCCCGCCTATTAACACCTGATCTTTTTGGCCTGACTCCAGATCAGAGACCTCTATCTCAGAAAACCCACGGACATCATCATAAAAAGTCGCTGGAATTTTATAAGGAGATACCTTACTAGGAACGAACTTTGATTCATCCACTTCTTGACCAAAAACCTTAAAATCATAAATTTGTGCAGACTCCCCGGACGAGCAATACGTAATTGTTACCCGAATATAGCGGGCTTTAAATGATACTTCATATTCTTCTCCACTGACAGTTACAGTCTCATCCATTTTTTCAGCAACCGTCTGCCAATTCAGATTATCTTGGCTGTATTCTATAAAATAGTGAGTATAGCGATCAATCTCTGTACTAGTACAAATAGTCATTCTGTTAATCTGGCAAGTTTGTAATAAATCAATCTTCCACCATTTATAATAAGGGCTGGCTGCCCAGCAAGTATCACTTCTGCCATCAATCGCCTTTCCCGCTTCAAAACCAGCTATTTGCTTCTCCGCAGTTGCTCTTTTTCCTTCACTCAACAAAACGAGTTCTTGCAAATCTTTACTTTGGTCATTACTAATCATTTGTTCACACCCTTTTTAAAAATTGTTTATTAGAAACACGGATCATATGATTCCGTAATCTAAACTCTCTTGGCAACCGCTTACATATTGTGTGTAAAATATACTTCCTCGGAAATTTTCCTATTTCAACAAGGAAGAACTTACTTATAACCTAACTAGGGTACTCAGCATCCCTAACTCGTTGTATCCTGTTTAACACGCTCAAAATTTGCTTTCTTTCTTAAGGTTTGTTTGTATTTATATTTATATTTCTCACTGCGAATATAACTTTCACAGTATTCAATACAGCGATTTTTTGCCATAGTTAACCTAGTAAGGTAAAAGACGGCGGCATTTTTCTGTAAGTGAAGCAGCTCAGCAATTTCAACTGGACAATTTATTGCCGTTGCTTCGACTTCTGCATTTTCAGCGATTAATCCCGAATGCCGGAAAATGGTAGGATATAAACCCTCTTTCTCAATCTGTTCATCCGTCGTATCTTCCATAATGGAATAGGGAATATAAGCACGCTCCCAAGCAAACAGTTCATCATCAATAAAGCGCAGACGGATAAGTTCATATACTTTTTCATTATCAGATATTCCAAAATTTTGTTGTAAGAATGCGGTGGAATTAAGTAAGCGGAAACTCAGAATTTGAAATTTTGACTCTAGACCCTCCTTCTCTATTTCCTCCGACAAGCTATAAGTACTTGTCAACTCATGTTTAAATTCAGGCAATGCTACAAATGTACCTTTTCCTCGTTTCCGTATTAAGTAGCCTTCTTGAGCCAAGTCCTTTAGAACTTCTCGTACAGTCATACGGCTAACACCGTATTCCTCACATAATTCCCTTTCACTCGGAATTTGGGTGCTTGGTGGCCAAAATCCTTCCGTGATTTTCTCAAGTAATTTATTCCGCAGTTGATATTGCAAACTAACCGGCAAAGTATCATCTAGCACGTTTATTCCTCCAGAAATCATCATTTTATTTTTCACAGTATGGAGATTTTTACATGTTACATAAATATCTCTCTTAGTGGTTATAACATTATATTATAATAACAGGAAAGTCAATAAATAATTTTCAAAAAATTGTCAGCATATGAAACCTTCAAGTAATTCTAAACGGGTGCATAGAGGTCGACAGGACACCCTTACACTTTTTCAACCTTCTTCCACTTAACGTTACGGTCTGGTGTGGCACCCTTACGCTTTTTCAGCCCTCTCTCGATTAACGCCACGGAGGAGGAAAAGTTGCTACGCCCCCGAATTCTACTTGAAATTTAAAAGACGTTCATAGGAAGTAGATGGCAACCTGAAGCTAGAAAACTACACAGAAAAGGTGTTCCTAGAAGAGGTCTAAGAACACCAAAACAAGACAACTTTATAGATTCTTTTCAAGAATAACCCTTATGCTGATTCCCAGAAACGCCTTATATTGTCCAAACCAATTTTTGTCGCTTCTTTACATTCTTCCATTCCTTCAAATTCTAGTGAGACGTAGCCATCATACCCCGAATCTTTAATAAGTTTTACGATTTTCGGAATGTTAACATCTCCCTGCCCAACAATCGCCCCTCTTAAATAATTGCCATTTGCGGATGTAAACCATTTGCCTCCACCAGGTTTTTCATCATAAGGACGAATATAGAAGTCTTTAAAATGAATAAAGGATGCAAATGGTAAATTCTTCTTCACACCTACGATTGGATCTTCATCTACACATAGGAAGTTCCCAACATCCAATGTTGTATTGAAATTGGAACGATTGGTTTCCAAAATTACTCTTTGAACTCTGTCACTGTGTTGTACACATTGTCCGTGATTTTCAATGGTTGTCGTAATGCCAAATTGAGCGGCATAATCGGCAATTTGGCGACTCCCTTCTACCATTAGATGCAGATTCTCCTCAAACCATTTAATCGTAATTTTTTCTGGTGGAAGAGTAAACGCTGTTACATCGTGGCGCATATGTTTGATTCCCATATGATGACACAAATCAACATGCTCTTTAATTCTCGCTACTTCCTGATCAAAGGCTTCTTCGGTTTCTTGAACAAAGTTTGCCGGCAAACAATAATTGGATAATTCAATGCCAACCTCCTTCGCCCTATTGCAAACAGCATCAGCAAGCGCGGGATTATCGACAAGTGTAAAGCCATAAGGGACAATTTCCATATGTTCTCCACCTTGATCTGCAATCCAATCTACAACATCCAGTACAGTCATTTCACCTTTTCTAATGGCACCTAATAGACTATACGTGCTTAAACCTAATTTCATACTTTTCCATCCCTTCTCTTAGGTAACATTTATTATCTCTATCATTCTATGACTGTCTTATTCTGATCATGATCGATTGCTATTACGAAACCGAACTGTTTTAAAAAAAGAATTGGTTGGTGAAAGATTAGTTACTTTTATATCTTTCTAAGGCATTTTGTTGGATTTCCATATATTCGTCTAATCTCATTTTCTTCACCTTATCTACATAATTATCCCAATTCGATAATGGTTCAGCACCAGTAATAAATTTATCTCGCATTTCGTCAACATATTTATGGATATCCGCTTGTAATCCAATTAATTTATTATTTTCTTCTACTGTAAAGGTGAATCTTGGCCAAATTTCATCAGGCAAATAAGGACTTAATGCTTCAGCTGTTTCAAGAGAGGCAGGTAAAGTTTCAGCACCTTTAAAGGTTGCTTCTCTAACAATTCCCGGATACCCTATGCCTAGCCAAATGATATATTTAGACAATTCTTGTTCCATTGTTAAACCGTCTGGACTATTTATGATCTTATCCAAATATTGAAGTTCTCCATTCTCATCCACTTCAAAGGTTTCTCCTTCTACGCCCATGAAGAACAGTTTGGCACCTTCCTCACTATAGAAATAGTCCATCCATCTCAGAGTGGCAGGGATGTTCTTATTGGCATTTGTGACAACGAAGCCTCCCATGGAGGATAATGGGGAATTCATCTGATTAAATGCCTTGCCATTAGGACCTTCTAGTGCAGGGAGTCCGACGAAATTCTCCCCTGCTTTTTTTCCATAAATGGTTTCTGGGCTTGAAATAAAGGTACTTCCATATAATCCTTCCGCCCCCATGCCATAACTGGCATTAGCATCAATGGTATAGATATTTTTCTGAATTAAGCCTTCAGAATAGAGTTTATTTGTAAATTCAAGCATTTCCTTATATCCATCTGAAATTGGAAAAAAACGCAATTCATCTATTTCAGGATCGACATCAAGATATAAATGCTTAAGCCCGCGATTTCCAACACCGAACGGCCCTTTTAAAAATCCAATTAAACCATCCATATTGGTTGCACCATAAGGAATTTCATCATTCTTTCCGTTTCCATTAAGATCCGTTGCTTTCACGGCCTTTAAGTATTCATAAAAATCATCGATTGTCTGTGGAATATCCATATCTAGCTGCTCAAGCCAGTCTTTCCTAATCCATGGTTTGCCAATCGTTAAAACGGAAGTAAATTCCGGATCATAAATCGTTGGAATTGAATAGATATTGCCATCAGGAAATGTGATTCCCTTGCGAATTTCAGGATACTCTTCCAACAAAGCAGTCAAATTTGGCATATACTCCGTAATTAAATCATTCATTTTTGGAAAAACACCTTGCTGACCATATTTAAGCAAGTCCTCATTTGGTAAAACCATTGCATAAAATACATCAGGCAATGTCCCCCCAGCAAGGGTTAGGTTTCTTTTCTCCTCTAAACCATCATTGGGAACCAGTTCCCACTCAATATGAATATTGGACATCTCCTCATATGTTTGCCATATGAGCGTGTCATTGTAATCATTAGCCGATAGTGGCGATTGTCCTGACATGAATTTGAGCGTAATCTTATCATTAACAACAGGCATTCCATCTTTATTGAAATTTTCCAATTGACCTTCATCAATTTCCGATTCTTTTGTTTTCTCTTTTTGATCACTACACGCTCCTAAAATAAATAAACTAGATAACATAATGAAAAGTAAATTTTTTTTAATCCCCCTCAATGCTACCCCCTCCATTTTCCTTTTTATGCCCATCGCTTTCTTTGCTATTATATGCGCGCGTGAAGATAAAAAGGACATTGTTCAACATAGAAAAATCATCACCGATTTTGAATCATTTTCCATTACTTGAGAAGGAATTCTATTATAAAACTAAAAACGATTGATTTTTCGATATTCCGAAGGGCGGATCTCCATATGCTTATTGAATATACGGCTGAGGTAATATCCACTTTCATATCCACATTCCTGAGCAATCGTATCTAGATTCCAATCTGTTTCCAATAATAAGTTAGCCGCCTTTTTTAAGCGGATAGATGTTAGATATTGTACAGGGGTCATATGATAGACTTTTTTGAAACTACGTATCAACTGGACGGATGTGAGTTGAAACTTCGTGGCCACATTCTTGATTTCGATCGAGTGATGAGCATGCTCTTCTAGATATGCAAGGATTTGCTCTAGTACAGGGTGCCGTTCCTCCAAAGACTTATGGATCATGCTCATCCACAAGTCATGAAAATAATGCTGCTTTAACTCATATACATCTGAGAGAAGATGCAGTTTTCGCAGCTGTTGATAATTTTCAAATAAACGTGTAGTAGGTGGTATAAATAGTTTCTGCTCTTTTTCCTGCAGCATGTCCTGCAAGGATCCTATTTCATGATGCGGAAAATTAAAAGAAATGGCATGAAAGCTTAAGGGAGTTTGGATTTTGCGATGAAAGGCAATTTGAGGGGGGCAAATTACAACATCCCCTTTTTTTGCATGCCCTTCGGATTGGTGAATCCGATATGTAAAATCACCTTCTTCGATGGCGAATAAAATCCACGTCAAATAGGTATCTTGTTTCAACAGAAAATGTTCCTTTTTATCCCAAAAGACATGATTAACCAATTTCGGTAATCGTATGGATGCATTCATTTTTATCTACCTTCTTCTTATATGAAATTTTAGATATGATAAAGTTAATCCTGTGCATTTCAACGGTATTTTATTTCCTATATTCTGTTATTAAGGATATTCAACGATATTATATCATAGCTGACTAGCATTTGTAGGGGAGGTGGCAGTTTTTATATCGTCAATTAGTAATCGCTTTCAATATTAGCAATATCATTTAGTTAAGAATGGTTAAGATTACGTTCCATGCGTGGTGCTCATGATTGACTTGAAGATTGTTCTAAAAAATGGTTACAAAAGGGAGGAACTACTTTGATAAAGAAAAAATGGTTAGTTCTCGTTTTGCTGTCTTTTATGTTGATTTTAACAGCATGTAGTGACAAAGAAACTTCAGCACCTAAAGGCCAGGAATTGGAGGACGAAGCTTTAGAAAATTTTAATGCGTCGGATATGCCCATTGTAAATGATCCGATTACAATTAATATTATGGCTGGGAAATATGCCTCGAACTCTGATAATTACAATGAGCTACTTGTATGGAAAACGTATGAAGAAATGACCAACATTCATATTAATTGGACTTTAGTTCCTTTTGAGGGGCGAGAGGAAAAAAGGAATTTGTCACTTGCTGGCGGAACATTGCCTGAAGTCTTTTATACAATGGCCATGCCCAACCAAGATTTATTAAAATATGGCGAGCAAGGGATATTTGTAAAATTGAATGATCTTATTGAGGAATACATGCCAAACCTTACAGCCCTGTTTGAGCAGTATCCTGAAATAAAGCAGGGTGCTACTTTCCCAGATGGCAATATTTATGGTCTCCCTACGATCTACGATCCCGAGTTCACATCCGTTCTACTAGGTTCTAAAGGATGGATACGCCAGGACTGGCTTGAGCAACTAGAAATGGATATGCCTGAAACGATTGATGATTTTTATAACTATCTAAAGGCAGTAAAAGAAACAGACCTTAATGACAATGGAAAACAGGATGAAGTTCCTTACGGTGCAACGGAAATTTCTGGACTACGAGATATTTTAAAGGGAGCTTTTGGGATCGGCAATAAAGGTTCAAAGCAGCCATACCTGGATGAAGATCCTGATACAAGAGAATTACGTTTTTACCCAATTTCTGATGGTTATAAAGAATTATTGACGTACTTAAATAAACTTTACTCCGAAGGATTAATTCAAGAAAATATCTATAGTATTGATAGAAACCAAAGCTATGGAATGGGGACAGAAGGATTATATGGAAGTACGGTATCCTCAAGTCCGATTACAGCCTATGGAGATGAGATGGGGAAAAACTTCGTCGGACTTCCAGCACTTAAGGGGCCGGCTGGAAAGCAATATAACAAAGTGGGGACGCCCTTATCTGGAATGGGAGGATTTGTCATTACAAATGAGAATAAAAATATTCCCGCTACCTTAAGATGGATGGATTATTTCTATAGTGAAGAGGGGGCTGAACTGTTCTTTATGGGGAAAGAAGGAGAAACCTTTGAGGTAGATGAAAATGGCGATTTACAGTACCTGGATAAAATTACCGATAGTCCTGATGGATTGTCAATGGCGCAAGAAATAGCCAATTACTTCACTTGGAGTGGTGGCGGGTACCCTGGGGTTGTAAAAGAAAGGACATTCAATGGTGCTGAAACCTTACCTGAATCTCTTGAGGCAACTGAAAAGCTTGAAGCCAATATATTAGATGAAGCTTGGCCAATCTTTACCTATACGGTTGAAGAAAATAATGAATTATCTAGCTTACAATCAGATATTCATAAATATGTGAATGAAATGCAGGATAAGTTTATAACAGGTAATGAACCTCTATCAAAGTGGGATGAATATATAAAGAGAATAGAAACAATGAATTTAGAGAAGTATATGGAAATTCAAAACGATGCTTACAATCGCTATAAAAATAATTAAGGGAACGAATAATCAGTAGGGAATGCAATCATTCCCTACTGATTAAATTTGCATTTTATTCACATACAATTTCGATTAACCTCGCATGATCCAAACCATTGGTTTTTATGCCTTCGATCCTTAGCTTTTTTATCTGTTCAAGTCGCACTGGAAAATGAAGCAAACGTTGATAATTATCCTTCACATCAGCAATTTCGATCTTATCACTATGCACATCCTCCACAATCAGCTTAAAATCTTTCAATGTTTCAGCCTGTGGGCGTCCCCACTGCATACGTTTCTGTAACCAATCAAGGTGGGCCAATGTTAGCCAACGGTGGAGCCCAGAGTCAAGTACAAGTGAAATATTCACTAGATTTACTGGCTTATCCCAGTTTAACTCCAACCAAGGATTCTCATCTTGCGGATCTGACATCCATCGATGTGTACTTACACAAGTCAGATCTGGTCGAACACCAGACGGACCGTGAACAGAGCGAGTCTGTCCGTCTACCACGTTGGCCGCATGGCCATTTTTCTGTTCAGATGATGCTATAATAGTAGCCTCTCTAGCAAGGTTCTTCTCAAGCACAAACCCTGGAAGAAACGCCCCTTGCCTTAACAATTCCTGTTGTGCTTCTTTTACAATATTCCGATTGGACCAGGCTTCAGCGAACGGTACCTTATGGTTGTACTGATGCCGAATTGCAACACTGGCAAATGTACCTAAGCCCTGTCCCATCACGGCACAAGTTCCCATAACTCGCGTACTTGAGAAAGCAATATGGGTAGCAGAAAGATTGCGTCCTGCAAACATCAGATTGGAAATATTCTTGCTAATCATGGAACGCAAAGGAATGCTATAAAGATAGGGAGTATATGGCTGATTGCACGGTTTTTCATCCTTTTCATCGATTCCTTTGGGCGGATGAGTATCCATCGACCAACCTCCATAGGCAACAGTATCCTCAAAAGGTATAGCATCTTGAAGATCATTTTGCGTAAGTACGTGCTGGCCAATGAATCTTCTGGACTCTCTTTTTCCTGGGAGAAATCCAAACCAGTCCAATGCCCAATTTTCCGATTCCGGATGATTTCCACTATTTTTAATATGATCCCAGACACCAAGCATGATTGCTAACAATGTATCCCGAATTTCCTCATTATCTTTAATCGTATCCATTGTTCCACCAAATTCCACCCACCAATAGCCATATTCCCACGAGGAATGATTACGGAATTTCAAATCTTCTTCTGTAAATTTCCTTGCCCATTCCGGTGCTACAAAAGGCATGGGGCGGCCCATATCTCTTGATGTGAATAGGAGTGATGATCCGAGTCTGTGGGCATCCCTATTTCGATTGGCGGCATTTTCTCCATATTCATGTGACGCCTCACGCCCTGTCGTAAATTCGGCTCCAGCTTCAAAGCCCAACCTGCCATCTCCTGTACAATCAACAAAAATATCCGCAGTGATTGTAAATTGATCCTCGGTACTTTCTCTCACCGCACGTGCAGATCGGATCGTATTCCCTTCCATCTCAGTCTCTACAACAGTTGTGTTTAACAGCAAAGTCAAGTTCGGCTCGGCGCGACATTTTTCATACAGAATCAAATCCAACATATTTGCACTGCGTTGTGGATTGCGAACAGAGCATTCCAACATAATTTCCTCTATTATCCCACTTTCTCTTCTTTCAGTTTCTAATTCAGTTCCTTTACTGGAAGACCCTGATATATTCATGCGAACTTCCGATGAAGCATTTCCTCCAAGAACTGGACGATCCTGACATAAAATCACATTAGCCCCGTTTCTTGCTGCCGCTAATGCAGCTGTTACTCCCGTCATTCCTCCTCCAGCAATAAGAATATCTGTTGCAAACTGTTTAGTATTGCGTTTGGTCATTACATTTATCCTCCTTCGGGATAGGTTATAATATTATTGGATATCTTTAATAACAGCATATATGGAATATAACCCCTTTAAAATACATAGGATTTACATTTTCATATCCAAAATTTCACCTAAGGAGGATAAGGTCATTATCATCTCTCAATCGCTTCAATCTTTAGCTTCATATAATCCTCTAAGCCCATGCGTTCAAGTGTTTTAACATACTCATCATATTTCGATAATGGTTCCGTCCCGACAATAAATTTGTCTCGCATTTCAACAACATATTTTTCTATATCTGCACCAAATCCATTTAATTTGCTCGTTTCCTCATTAGTATGCCGAATAGACAGCCACGGTTCTTTGACCAGATCTGGTGCTAATAGGTCCGAAGATGCCATTTCATCTGGTTTGCTTTCTGCCCCTTGAAAGTATTTTAGAGTAGTCATGGACGGAAAGCCGCCACCAGGGAAGGTTAAATATTTTGCCCACTCCTCCTCATTTGACAAGCCCTCTTTACTATTTAAAATATGATCCATATAGACAGCTTCACCATTTTCATCTTTTTCATAGGTTTCACCTTCAATCCCCATGAAAAACAATAACAAACCTTCGTCACCATAAAAATGATCGATCCATCTTACGGTCGCTTCAGGATATTCATTCTCACTCGTTATCAAAAATGCACCTGGATTTAATACAGCATCAGAAAGCGTCGTCCAGATTTTATCTCCATGTGGTCCTTCCAATTGAGGTAAACTGATATATTGACCACCTAGCTTTTCTCCTATAATCTGCATGGGACTATACCAAATGATACTGCCATATTTTCCTTCTTTTTGGTTTGCTAGATATTGCATATGATCAATGGAGTAGACATTTTGTTCGATCAATTCTTCACTATATAATTTATGAAGATATTCAAGAAACTCTTTGTATTGTTCGGATGTCGGCCAAAAGCGATAGTTTCCACTTTCTGGATCTAGATCCATATATCCTCCGCCAGATCCTTTATTTGCTAATCCAAATGCACCTCTTATATATGAAACTAGTGGATCAATATACGGGGCCCCAAAAGGAATTTCATCTACTTCTCCCCCACTAGGCAAACCTTCTTTAACCGCTTTCAAATATTGATAATATTCCTCTGTTGTTTTTGGAACATCCATATCAAGCGCCTCAAGCCAATCCTTTCGAACAAATGGTTTAGGGCCCATACGATATGAAAGAAACTCTGGATCTGCCATTTGCGGAAAACCATAGATATTTCCATCTGGCATCGTTACCGCTTCTCTAATCTCAGGATTTTCCTCCATCAATGCTTTGAAATTAGGGGCATATTCATCGATTAAATCATTAAGAGGAATGAATACACCTTGTTCTCCATATTTCATAATATCTGCGATGGGCATGGATGCACTATGAAAAGCATCTGGTAGGTTTCCACTTCCAAGGGCAAGATTTCTCTTTTCTTCAAGTCCTGAATGGGGAACCATTTTCCAAGTAATATTCATGTTTGTCATTTTCTCATATTCATTGAATATCATAACATCGTTCCAATTGGGATTTGTTGCGGGTGCCTGACCAGCGAAGATCTCGAGGTTTATTTCTTCGTCCACAATTGGAAACCCTGTTTCATTTACGTTAGTTGCTCCTGCACTGGGACCTTTCACCTTATCATTTTGACTACAATCCGTTAGAAGTACAAATAATAAAAGGGCTAAAAATAGGGTAATTTTATTCTGCAATTAATACTCCTCCAATTCATTATCTACCTCATATCCTTATACTCTCATAATAAGGGGTTAAAAAGAGGATACTATATCACGCCCCCCACTTAGTACTTCTTTGAAGCGGGGGCACACGGATGGTTGCACCGGGATAAAATAATAGAAATTATTTCTTAAATACCTGTCTTCTTAGTTCAATAGATTCTCATGCCTACCTTACTCCTTCACCGATCCAATCAATACCCCCTGTACAAAGAAGCGTTGAAGGAATGGGTAGACGATTAAAAGGGGTAAGGAAGAGACCATGATGACTGCATACTTTACTAAGCTGGCTGTTTTCACCTGCTCCACTAAGGACTCGATTTCCCCTGGTCCCCCGCCACCTTCTTGGCTAATTTGTGCGACCACCAATATTTGCCTTAAGATCAGCTGTAATGGATATAACTTTTCGTTTGAAAGGTAAATCAACGCTGTAAAGTATTGATTCCATAAGCTGACCGCATGGAATAAGGCCATTACCGCAATAATTGGCATCGAGAGGGGAATGACTACTTTTCCGAAAATATAGTAGTCCGAAGCCCCATCAATTTTGGCAGCTTCTACTAACTGATCGGGAATGGTTTGTTGAAAGAATGTTCGTGCCACAAGAATCGACCATGCTCCAACCACACCTGGGACCACTATCGCCCAAATCGTGTCGATCATCCCCAATGTTTTAATGACGAGGTACGTCGGGATTAATCCCCCATTAAACATCATCGTAAATAAAATGATCCATAAAATATATTTCTTCCCCATCACTTCTTTTCTCGATAAGGCATAGGCACAAGGCAATAACACGATTAAGTGGATGATTGTGCCCACAATTGTATAAAAAATTGTATTCCGATACCCCAACCAAATCGCATCATTTTGAAAGACCCGTTTATAGCCCGCAAAGGTGACATCGACCGGCCACAGCCACATTTTCCCTGTACTTACCGCTGCCGGGTCACTAATCGAGGCACTGATCACAAAAATAAGCGGATACACAATGATCAATGTTAAAAATCCGACCAAAATTTTATTAATCAAATCGAAGCTTTTATCCGAGACACTCATATTCTTCATTTATGCTCCCCCCTTACCATAAGCTATTATCGCTGACTTTTTTCGCAATTTGATTCACCGTCACAAGCAGAATAATATTAATCACAGAATCGAATAAACCAACGGCCGCAGCGAAACTATATTGCCCTTCCAGTAAACCTGTTTCGTACACAAATGTTTGGATAATATCAGATGTTTCCGAGTTCAAGGAGTTTTGCAAAAGCAACACTTTTTCAAATCCGACTGACATAAATTTACCGATATTCAAAATAAAGAGAATGACAATCGTAGGTAAAATGGCTGGAATATTGATGTGGAGAATCCGTTGGAAACGTGTTGCTCCATCTACCTTCGCTGCTTCTAACAGTTCCGGATTCACCCCTGCAAGCGCCGCCAAATAAATAATCGACCCCCAACCAAGACCTTGCCACTCACCAGACCATACATAGATATGTCTGAACCAATCTGGACTTGTCAGGAATTGAACTGAATTACCACCTAGCTTCTCAATCAAAATATTGACAATCCCGGTCGTTGGATCTAAGAAGGCAATAATCATCCCTACCACAACGACAACAGAAATAAAGTGGGGGGCATAGGTTAACGTCTGTGTCCATTTCTTAAAGGCCCCATTGCGCAACTCATTTAGCATCAAGGCAAAAACAATCGGTAGTGGAAATAAACATAATTGATATAAGCTGATAATCAAGGTATTTTTTAATAATCGCCAAAAGTAATAGGAATTGAAAAAACGTTCAAAATGCTCAAAGCCTACCCATGGACTTCCGTTAATCCCCATCGTCGCAAAAAAATCCTTAAAGGCAATCTGTACACCGTACATCGGGATATAATGAAAAATAACGAAAAAAGTCAATGCAGGTAATAGAAAGGTGTACAATTGCCAGCTTTTAAGAAAGTTTTTGCGAATTCGCGAAAAGCGACTTCCAGGCATGACGATTTTATGCTCAACCCCAGCGTTCTTCAAGTCCATAAAGGAACCTCCCTTTTATCGATAAAGTGAAAGGGTTGTGTCAAACAATTTCTTTCATTTGATACAACCCTAACCAATTATCTATACAATTTCCTTTTATTAATTATTCTTGTATCTTTCATAGGCTGATTCTTGAATTTCCAAGTAATCTTCCAACCCCATTGTTTCAATTTTTTTGACATATTCATCCCATTTTGAAAAAGGCTCATTGCCTGTAATAAATTTATCTTGCATTTCGTCTACATATTTATGGATATCAGCTTTTAGACCAGATAATTTATTGTTTTCTTCTACGGTGTACGTAAACTCTGGCCACACTTCATCTAGCATATCCGGTTCTAATTTTTCAGCAGCTTCAATAGAAGATGGTAAGCTTTCAGCTCCTTTAAAAGTTCCTTCCCGAACAATTCCTGGATAGCCGCCTCCAAGCCATGTAATATATTTTGACAATTCTTGCTCCATCGTTAATCCTTCAGAGCTGTTTGTTATCTTCTCTAGATACTGCAGGTCGCCATTTTCGTCTACTTCAAAGGTTTCTCCTTCAATCCCCATAAAGAATAATTTCGCTCCCTCTTCACTATAGAAGTAATCCAACCATCTAAGTGTTTCAGGTATATGCTGATTTTCCTTCGTTACGACAAACCCACCCATATGGGCAAGTGGAGATGTTGCTTTGTTGTAGGTTTTTCCCGCTGGACCTTCAAGTGCTGGAAGTCCCACAAAGTTTTTTCCCATTTCTCCATAAATCGTTTCTGCACTCGTAATAACCGTACTTCCATAGAGGCCATCCGCTCCCATACTATAGCTTTGGTTCGCGTCAATTGTATATATATTTTCTTGAATTAGCCCTTCCGAATAAAGCTTGTTTAAAAACTCCAACTCTTCTTTATAGCCATCGGAAATAGGATAGAAACGTACTTTTCCTGTCTCTGGGTCTTCATCAATATAAGAATGTTTAACTCCTTTATTTCCAATCCCGAAAGCCCCTTTTAAGATATTTCGCAAATCTGAAATACTCGTCGCTCCATAAGGGACTTCATCTTGTTTTCCATTGCCATTAAGATCTGTTTCCTTCACTGCTTTTAAATAATTATAAAAATCATCAATCGTTTCAGGCATATCCATTTCTAGTTGCTCAAGCCAATCTTTACGAATCCATCCCTTTGAACCTAGAAGAACGGAAGTGAATTCAGGATCGTAAATAGTTGGTATCGCATATATGTTGCCATCAGGAAAAGTAGCTCCCTTGCGAATTTCCGGATATTGCTCCAATAACGCTGATAAATTAGGCATATATTCTTCAATTAAGTCATTCATTTTCACAAAGATTTCTTGCTGACCATATTTCAATAAATCCTCATTCGGCATGGCCATTGTATAAAACACATCAGGCATTGTTCCCCCAGCCAATGCCAGATTTCTCTTCTCATCGCGTCCATCACTTGGCGATGTCGGAACTAACTCCCAATCGATATGAATATTACTCATTTCCTCAAAGGTCTTCCAAAGTAAGGTTTCATTATAATTCTCAGCAGATAAAGGTGATTTTCCAGCCATAAATTTAAGGGTAATCGGCTCGTTTACAATCGGCATACCAGTGGTATTAAAATTCTCTAAATCATCCTCATTAATTTCAGGTGTTTCAGGACCAGAAGACTTCTTATCACTACAAGCTGCCAAAATGAACATACATGATATCATTAGTAGGAATATGACTTTTTTGTTTTTCAAAGTTAGCCCCTCCAAGTATAGTAAAGTATGGATCTGGCATCTGCCTCATTTCTAATGTGATGACACCCCCCTTTTCGACTAGCTCTAACGATCTCCTCCATTCACTCTATCAACCATCTTTTAACTCTCTATGAATAGTGTGTAAAACTCCAATAAAGATATTTAAAACGCTTACATATTATTCAAAAACTATAAATTCCTTGTATTTATAGGCAAGCAGATCGGCTTCCCCATTGATTGCTCGACCTCTTACCTTTACTTACAAGTTTTATGGAAATTGAATTTTCAGACACCACTAGAAAACTGGTAAAATTTCAGGGTGGTTAATCTAATTTTCATCTTTTTTAAGTTGATTGTCAATATATTTTTTTAAATCATATGACTTAAATCCGAAATTACATTTTACTTCTTCGTTTTTTATAATGAGTGACAGTATAAGTATATTAGAAGGAATAAAGATATTATTCCTTCTAGTTGTTAAAATTGATTTCTGTCATAATGGGAAGGTGATCAGACCCTTCTTGTTGGATGACATATGATTGTTTGTTCTGTATCCCCTTTGTAAAAATATAATCAAGTCGGGTTGTCGGAGCATCTGCCGGATAAGTTTGATTTGGTTCTATTTCGCCCAGGCAGTCTGTTAAATGAGTTTCCGCTAGTAAGCTTTTTATGCCCTCATTGTCGGCATCTGCGTTAAAATCCCCCATTAAAATCACTGGATCCTTTGCATCTACAATCAGTTCAATTAGCTTTTTGATTTGCTGTTGGCGAGTTTCTTCGTTTAATGAAAGATGTGTGTTTAAAATATGCATGAAAGCACCATCCACATCCAGAACTGCTTTTAACACCCCACGCGGCTCTTCATCCAATGTAGGGAGTGTAATATTTTCGGCATCCACAATCGGGTATTTACTTAAAATTGCATTTCCATATTGGCTATTTTCAGTCTGTCCATTTACAGGAGGCTCATCAATATTTGCTCCATATGCAAAATGAAATCCGAGTTGGTTAGCTAATGCCAGGCTTTGGTCCTGAAATTTGCTCCTTTCACCAAAAAAACGATCCACTTCTTGCAGACCAATAATAGTCGCCTCTGCCATTTTCATTACTTCTCCAATTCTTTCTGTGGATAATTGCTCATCTAATCCAACACCATGATGGATATTGTAGGACATACATTTCATCCATTTCACTTCCCTTTCTCATTCTGATTAATTAATAAAATTCGCTGAAAGGAATATTAAAAAAGTAGTTCATAACTAAACCTGCTGCAGATTTAGATTCATTGGGTGTTTCTGCTAATACAATAATTTTAACATTTTGACAAGAGTCAGGTATTAACTCTAGTATATCTTTTTTTAATAATGGAATCATCAGGTCGCCAATTTCATCCAAGAATCTGCCAGTAAACAAGATATGTTCTGGATTAAATAGGGTAATTAAATTGGCAATTGCTTTTGCTATGGCGGTTTGGATTTTTTCAAAAATCTCCATGGCTGCTGGGTCGTTTGCCCGCACTGCCTGATTAAATTCCTCTAATGTAAAACCACCATTTCTCTTCAAGCCGCTAATCGAAGCAAATGTTGTTAAACATCCTTTTGCACCACAATGACAGGGAATGGCATCATCGTCTGTAAAAGCCTTATAATGCCCCAATTCTCCGGCAACATAGTTGGCCCCATGAAGCAGTTGTTTATTAATGACCATTGCACTGCCAATTCCATAATCAAATTTAAAAACCATGCTTTGCTCTGATAATGCGAGTTTCCCATTTAAACTTTCAACGATCGCCAGTAAATTAGCATCATTTTCCAAATAAATCGGAAGACCATAGCGATCCTCTAATTTCTCCTTTAAAGGGAAATCCCTCCATCTTAATCCAGGAGAGTAAATAACTGTCCCTTTGCTCACATCAACCAATCCTTGAACACTTAAGCCAATCCCTTTTAATCCTTCTTTTTTGGGGACCTGTTCAAGCAATTGATCAATGACTTTAAAAATATATTCCATTGGATGTTCTTCATGCTCATAACGAGGAACATATTCGGTTATTTCTTTTAAGGTATTATTTTTAAAGTCCATCAAAGTGCCACGTACATATTTAATCGCCAGCTCAATCCCAATCGCATACATATTTGTACTATTAATAATGAGAGGGATCGGCCTTCTCCTGCCTCCATTTGATACTGGAGCAGTCTCTAAAATTAGATTTTCACTAAGTAATCGATTGACAATATTTGTAATCGTCTGTTGGGTAAGACCTGTTTTTCCAGCTAAATCAACTCGTGGAATAGGGCCTTCTGTATAGATAAGACGTAATACCTTTTGTTGATTTATTTCTTTAATCATTTGACTGTTCGATACTTTTCCAAGCTTCATATTCCTGATCCTTTCTTTTTAAAACCGTTCTCATCTTTCCTACTTAGCAAAATAACTATTCAACCAATCATCGGCTATCTCTAATATTAATCAAACTGATTGATTTAATCAATAGTCTATCATTTGTCGGAAATAAAATTTTTATCCAAATTCGACAAAAATATTAATAACTTGTTTATCTAAATGGAAGCTGGGTAAACATAAAATGCGCGCAGCATTAAAACAATTTTTCTAACAAGGAGAGGATTTTAATGACTGATCAAAACAAAATGAGCAGAGAAGAAGCAGGACGTAAAGGCGGAGAAAAAACAAGTAAACAACATAATAAGGAATTCTATCAAGAAATTGGCGAAATGGGTGGAGAAGCTACCGCCAAGAATCATGATAAAGAATTCTATCAAGACATCGGACAAAAAGGTGGAGAAGCCACTGCCGAGGACCATGATAAGGAATTCTATCAAGAAATTGGTGAAAAAGGTGGAGAAGCTACTGCCAAAAATCATGATAAAGAATTCTATCAAGAAATTGGTGAAAAAGGTGGAGAAGCTACTGCCAAGAATCATGATAAGGAATTCTATCGCGATATCGGACAAAAAGGCGGAGAAGCTCGCCATAACAATAACAGAAAATAATTCAAAAACCTCCAGACTTTATAGGTCTGGAGGTTTTTCGTTCATCTAGTATAATGTTGATTCTAAAAAATCCTGATTTATCTGATAAAATACATCGTTTAGATTTTCTTTTCCACCCATTTTTTTATACCACTCTTGAACACGTGCTACATGTTCTTGGTCTCCTCTTACCTCTGCTTCTATCTTTTCATATTCTTCCAAACTATCATATTCCCAAATAGCCATAATTTCTACTTCGTTTTCTTTTTCAGTCGTCATCCATCGCCCGACTAGCCGTGCCCCGTATTTCAGCTGTGCTGGTAATAACGTCTGTTTAAAATGTCGATTAAATTCTTTCACAATCTGTGGATTTACTTTATACTTTTTTCTTCGATAAATCATGAAACCTCCCCTATTCAAATTGAAAATAAGATTCTGCATTATGGTAGGCGATGCCTTGAACAATCTCCCCTAAGAACTCGATATCATGAGGAACTTCTCCCTTTTCAACCCACTCGCCGATAAAGTTACAAACGATTCTTCGAAAATATTCATGACGTGTATAGGATAGGAAGCTGCGTGAATCAGTTAGCATTCCGATAAAGCGGCTAAATACACCCATATCCGCTAAAATTTGCATTTGATTCAACATGCCTGCTTTTGTATCATTAAACCACCAAGCTGTTCCAAATTGGATTTTCCCGGGGATTCCCCCACCTTGAAAACTACCAATCATTGCGGCAATCGTCGGAAAATCATTTGGATTTAGTGAATACAAAATGGTCTTAGGTAAGGCATTTTCTTTTTCCAATGCATTTAATAGCCCTACTAATGGCTTGGCAATTCCTTCATCATTCATGGAGTCAAAACCAGTATCTGGACCAAGTTCCTCTAGCATTCTCGTATTATTATTTCTTAAAGCATTAATATGATATTGCATAGCCCAATCATATTTTGCGTATAATTTCCCGAGAAATTGCAGTGTGTAACTTTTATATTTTTTCTCACCCTCAAGGGTAACTTTTTTACCGTCCAGTGCCTCTTTGAAAAAGATCGATGCTTCCTCTTTGGTCGTCCTGGTAAACATCATCGAATCGAGTGCATGATCAGAAACTTTGCAGCCAACTGATTGAAAAAAGTCCACCCTTTCTTCAAGTGCCTGCAGGAAATCCTCATATGAATGAATTTGCGTGCCGGAAATATCTTCGAGCTTTTTCACCCAAGCTTGAAAGCCATCTCGGTTAATTTCTAACCCTTTATCAGGACGGAAACTCGGTAGAACGGATACTTCGAAACTGGTATCCTCTTTTATTTTCTGATGGTATTCTAATGTGTCTATTGGATCATCGGTTGTACAAACCACTTTCACATTCGACTTTATAATAAAGTCTCGTGCACCAAAACCTTCACCATTCAATTGACTATTCACTTTTTCCCAAATAGTAGGGGCTGTCTCCTCATTCAAGAGATCGTGAATACCGAAAAATCTTTGTAATTCTAAATGGGCCCAATTATATAAAGGATTGCCGATTAACATTGGAACTGTTTTCGCCCAAGCTAGAAATTTATCATAATCGCTTGCATCCCCAGTAATATACTTTTCCTCAATCCCATTTGCGCGCAATGTCCGCCATTTATAATGATCCCCATACAACCAGATGTCGGTAATATTCTTAAATTGCTTATTTTCATAGATTTCCTGTGGACTTAAATGGCAATGGTAGTCAATAATCGGCATATCTTTGGCATACTCATGGTACAGTTGAACCGCTACATCATTTTCTAATAAAAAATTTCCATTCATAAATTCTTTCATGTTCACACCAGCTTTCTTTCATTTTAGAGGATGTTCAAAAAGACCAGTAAAAATGATACTGCGAGATAGGTGATCTTCGGCTAAGTACGGCACTTCCTGTGTCGAAGTCAGCATAGCCTCAAACTTGCAACGTGCATTTCGGACGTTTGCGATTGACGTCAGGGCAGCGCAAAACTTGGTCTTTATTACATTCATTTCCGCCCTAGCTTACAATCCCAATAAATCAACATGTTTGCCAATATGGCTTACAAGCGCTTCCCGATAAACGTCTTCATTTTGTTGTAATATATCAAAAAATTCATCTTTAAATAAGAACTCACCCTGATCATCTTTTGCTGTGAGGAGAATTCCATAGGTCACATGAAATAACTGGCGGGCGGCCTCATGATTCATATAGTCGGCAAGCTTTTCATCTGCAACTTGCTCAAGTGGAGTAATGCTGTTTAAGTCTGGTGTCACATGATAATAAGCCAAAGCTTCTTCAAAATGGTCCAAAGCATACATATGCATACGACGGTAAAGGCTTGGATTCGTGTTAGCCACCACTCTGATTGCTTCTAACCAGTTCGTTCCAGCCGTTTTAATATGAAGGATCCCTTTCGTATATTTGGAGATAATTGGGAATACCTTAAATTTATCACTACCAGAATGAATACTTAGCTTATATCCGAAATGCTCCGCAATCAAGGCATGCTCGCTTAATTCACGCTCAAATTGTTCAATATCACCAATATAATCAATGCCTTTTTGGAATTCTCCACAGAATCTAGGTGCCAAGCTTGTTACACTAACACCCCTACGCTGTAGCTCATTCGCAACGAAAAAGTGGGCCTGCGGGGAAGTGATCGTCTCCGTTTCATCAATAGAAATTTCAAAATCAATCGGACGATCTGATTCACGAATGTAAGTATCATAGACATGGGCCATAAAATTTAGAGCTTTCGCATACTGTAAAACATTTTTCATGACATTTATTTTATCAAACTGGATCGAGAGACCATTCACAGAAAAGGTTTTATTGGTATATTCATTTTGAAAATAAGCCTTTGCTTCAGCATCTACCTCATTAAATGCCTTCTCTAATTCCTCTGATGATAGTGATTCAATTTGTTTAGGGATATGATCGGAACAATCTAGCGTTAGCATAGATACCCCTAATGACAAGGCATATTCTATATCCTTCTCTTCTTTAATATGATCACCATCAGCCCCATATCCATCCTTATATCCTTCTTGAAAAACAGCAAAGCTTGCGGCATCTAACATATCATTCATCGTTCTATTTAAAAGTGTTAATTCGCGAATACTTTGTTGAGCAAGAATGGGTTTGACATTTCTATTGTGAACGGTTTCAATATGTCCCGGCGAAGCCAACCCTAAACGGTCCCCCAATCCCATTGTAGCCGTTTTCGTACCAAATGCACGTGGAACGGTATAATCGAAATACCGATTTAAGACTAAACGATTTTCATGAGTAAGTGGGCAAACTTTTTTATCATTAGTTAAAACTGTTCCTTGAAGATCATTAAAAACAACCCCTTCCCCGACTGCCAGTAGCCACTTGTCCTCTTGATCATGCACCATTAGTAACCGGGTGCCATCATGTTCTACATAGGATTGATTATAGATTTTCGTAGAAGAGGATACCGGAACTTCTCCTTTTTCTAAATCATTCATTAGTTCCAATAAATGTACCTTTTGATCTACTAAGTGTGTCATTTGATCGAACTCCTTTCAAAAATATGAAAATAGGTTTGATAACGATTACAAATCAATGGATAATTTATAACAACGTTGTTATAATAATAGTAAATCATTTTCTTATCTAGAACAACCTATTTCCGTCATTTTCTTTAGAAAAGTTCAAACCCCTAATGAACGGCGATGCGCACCGCCAATGTAAAGAGCACGAATCTATGATACATTAATAAAGTGGGACTCCATTCTGGAGGATTACTACCCGTCAATGCGGGATAAAAATAAGATTTTTCAGGTGATGTTATGAGTATAACGATCAAGGATATCGCTCAATTAGCAGGCGTTAGTTATTCAACGGTCTCCAAAGCTTTGAATAATAGTCCTTTAGTGAAAAAGAATACGAAAGATAAAATAATTGCAATTGCCCAAGAAATGGGCTATGAACCGAACTTTGCCGCCCAACGTCTTGTTTCAAAACGAACAAAACTAGTCGGTTTAATTTGGCCTACAATTGAAAGGGTCGTTTTAGCAACTTTAGTAACCAAAATTAGTGATGAAATTCGTAAAACTGCTTATTCCATGATTCTATCTGTCGATCCAATTGAAGCCTCCCTAGAAACATTTCGAAAGTTTCAAGTCGATGGGATTATTTTATTTGAGGGAGAGGACGATAGAGAGATTGAAACCCATCCAATTCCCTTGCTTTCTTACGGGGTATCAAGAAAAGCAGTCTCTCCCTATCCAATTATTGATGCAAATCATGGACAAGCAATGCATGATGCGATTCAGTATTTATATGAGTTGGGCCATAGAAAAATCGCTTATATTGGCGACATCTCTGCAAACGATCCGATGCAAATAGCCAAATACAATGGCTTCGTTCAAGCTGTCAAAAAGTATAAGCTTCCGCTTGATCCCCATTATCTCGTAAATACAGAAGGATTAGATTGGTATAATGGCTTCTCTGCTGTAAAAAAACTGATCATCGCTCCCTCTCTTCCTACAGCAATTGTTGGTGGAAGTTATGATATTAGCAGTGGCATTATTAGAGGATTGAAGGAAAATCAACTAGATATACCGAATGATATTTCGATTATTAGTTATGATAATATCCCACAAATGGCCAATCTTGAAATCCCGTTAACTGCGATTGGTGTCCCGGTTGATCAATTAGCAAAGGAAATTGTTCATACTGTGATCGAACAAATCGAAAAACAGGACATCGAACCAAAAATTAAAAAATTACAGCCCATCCTGCACGAAAGAGCTTCATGCAAAGCAATTGAACCATGATTTTTTTGGGGAAGATTTGAGTCTTTCCCCTTGGAATTATCCTGAGATTTCTTTACTATGAAACTATTATTATAAATGAAAGGAAAGAGACAATGCATGATAAACCCAGAAAATCTAGAGAATTACTCGTTTTACAGTCTTTACTCCCACGCATGAAGCTATCATTGGAGGAAAAAAAGCATACGGACAACCTTGAAAAAGGGTACAACGGCGAAATCGCCTTTTATCAACAATTAAATGAGACTCCTCTTAAAAACCAAACAATTCTCTACGATTTATTACTGCCAAGCAATAAAACGGAATTCCAATTAGATAGCCTTTTTATCGAAAAAAATAAGATTTATTTGTTTGAAATCAAAAATTACGAAGGTGATTTTTATATTCAACAAGACAATTGGTACGTCGCTGCCAACGGAAAAGAAATTAGAAATCCCCTCTCGCAACTAAAAAGAAGCGAATTTTTACTTCGACAACTTCTCCACAAATGGGGGTACACCATTTCCATTGAACCCTATGTCATCTTCATCAACCCCGAATTCACCTTGTATCAGACGCCCCTGCATCAACCCATCATATTTCCAACCCAACTAAATCGCTTTTTTAAGAAATTGCTAGCTTCCAACCCCGAGATCACACAAAACCAGAAAGCCTTATCGGAGAAATTCGCTACGCATCATATAGAGAATTCATCATATGAACAGTTACCTGAGTATGAATACGATCAATTACGAAAAGGCATGACTTGCCCATGCTGTAAAAACTTCCTAATCCCCAAAACGTTTCACATACTTCTATGCGAGCATTGCCACCGAGAGATAAAGGCAGAAACATCTGTCATCGAACACATAGCGGAATTTCATTTGCTGTTTCCCGAAAGAAAAATTACTACAAAAGCCATCTATGAATGGTGTGGTGGGATTTTATCCAAGAAAATAATTAGAAGAATCTTAACCGAAAATTTCATTTTCATTGACAGAGGGGGATTTTCTTACTATCTTCTAAAAAATAATAGTATGGGCAATTTCATTATTTAATAACCTAACCAATAATCAGAACCAACCATGAGCTATATTGTCCTCCTTTTTCTTGGGTTCGCTCCATTTCGGGCACGGCCACACGCTTCGCCGTTCCCTTTTTCTTGGATTCCCTCCATTTCGGGCACGGCCACTCGCTTCGCCGTTCCCTTTTTCTTGGATTCCCTCCATTTCGGGCACGGCCACACGCTTCGCTGTTCCCTTTTTCTTGGGTTCGCTCCATTTCGGGCACGGCCACACGCTTCGCCGTTCCCTTTTTCTTGGGTTGACGCCATTTCGGGCATGGCCACTCGCTTCGCCGTTCCCTTTTTCTTGGCTTCGCTCCATTCCGGGCACGGCCACTCGCTTCGCCGTTCCCCTTTTCTTGGATTCGCTCCATTTTGGGCACGGCCACTCGCTTCGCCGTTCCCTTTTTCTTGGCTTCGCTCCTTTTCGGGCACGGCCACTCGCTTCGCCGTTCCCCTTTTCTTGGATTCGCTCCATTTTGGGCACGGCCACTCGCTTCGCCGTTCCCTTTTTCTTGGATTCGCTCCTTTTCGGGCGCGCCACTCGCTTCGCCGTTCCCCTTTTCTTGGATTCGCTCCATTTTGGGCACGGCTAAGTAAGGGCCAAGTCCTTTATGGGATCTAGGATCTATGTACCTTGCTATCTAACCATTTTTCATTCTTTCAACATTCGTTCAGGCATATGGACATTCTTTCTATATTAAAAAATCTTGAGAATCCAATGGATTTTCAAGATTTAGTATTATTTTATAGAAAGTACATATAGATTTCCTTATCAGGAAACCATTCAAAGCCTAACCCTTCATATAATTGACGGGCCTTTCTATTATTTGTCCCTGTGTTAAGTTGAAGCCTGTTCGCTTGATGGAGTTCTCCCCAAACTTTCGCCTTGTTAATAAGAGCTGCCGCCACACCTTTTTTCCTGTGTTCAGGACGGACATACAAGTCCTGAATCAGCAAAAATGGTTTTCCCGCGCTTGTTGAGAAACTCCAATTGACAGCGATAAATCCGACAAAATCTGTTTCTTTTTTGGCCATGAAAAAGTCAGCGCTCGGAAAATCTAATAAGCAAGCTAGATTATTCCTACAGCTCTCTAGCTGTTCTTTTCCCCATTCATCGCTGGAATATATATAATCCGCTAAAAGTTGACTTGCTTCAGTAAGTAAATCTGACTCCAGCTTGATTATCTCTATTCTGGACATCTCAACACCTCTTAAAAATTTGTTTAGCCCATTTCCCCTCTCACCATTCTATCAATCAACACCGCATTATAGGCGCCACCAAAGCCATTATCAATATTGACGACGCTGATCCCGGAAGCACACGAGTTGAGCATGGTTAATAAGGCGGATAGGCCGCCGAAATTGGCGCCATAGCCGATGCTGGTTGGAACGGCTAAAACAGGGTGGGAAACGAGACCGCCGACTACGCTTGGTAGTGCCCCTTCCATTCCAGCAACGACGATTGACACCGTTGCATGTTGAATGTCTTCAATTTGGTCAAATAGGCGGTGGATGCCCGCGACACCGACATCGTAAATTCGTTTTACATTACTTCCTAATACTTCTGCCGTGACTGCTGCTTCTTCCGCAACGGGAAGGTCTGAAGTGCCTGCACAAATTACCGATATATAACCAGCTCTCCGATTTTTCGGCTCATGTTGATAAGATAGAATCCGAGCGATCTCATGATACTTCAGTTCCGGATATTCCTGTAAAATCGCTTCTGCCTTTTCTTTTGATATCCGAGTAATTAAAACATCTTCTTTTTTAGCTAAAATAGCTTTCATAATGGCGAGAATTTGGTCTGTAGTCTTGCCCTCCCCATATATGATTTCGGGAAAGCCTTGCCGTTTTTTCCGGTGATGATCTACCTTCGCAAATCCCAGGTTTTCATAAGTGGCTAATTGAGCTTTTGCCTCTTCCACTGTTAATTGCCCATCTCGCACTTGTTGTAATATTTTTTCCATTGATGCCCACACCTTCAAATAAAATAAGCCTGTAAATCCTTTGCCAAGCGTTCATATTTTTTAAAGATAGATTTATATTGTTCATGTCGAGTCAGATTTGGCTGAACCACTTTTCCAGCTGGTAGATTATCTTTAATCTCTTCAAAAGAGTCTACTTTTTTAACGCCGACAAGTGCTGTCCATGCAGCCCCCCAAGCAGCACTGTAAGGTGTATCTGAGAGATGTATCTCTTGAGCGAAGACATCTGCTAAGATCTGCACCCATAACGATGATTTGGTTAATCCCCCATTGACACAAATTTTCTTTGGAGGTCCAGCTAGTTTCTCCAGAGACTGTCCTATTTGAAAAAGATTCAGGACAATTCCTTCTAATACTGCGCGGACTAAATGTGCACGTTTATGTCCAATTGTAAATCCGTAAAAATTCCCCTTTGCCCGTTGGTTCCATAATGGTGCCCTTTCTCCATTAATATAAGGGTGAAAAATGAGTCCTTCTGCCCCAACAGCAATTGCTTCCGCCTCATGTAAAAGATCCTCTAAAGGTCCTTTATAATCTAGCAGATCTTTTAACCATTGCAAGGTAATGCCACCGTTATTTGTCGCCCCACCAATAATCGAACTATTTTTCGTAAAAAGATATGTAAATGTTTCTTCTGATTCATTTACTGCAGCACCACTAATAAATTGGCGAATCGCTCCACTTGTCCCAGCTGAGATGGCTACTTCTCCTGGTGAAATCGCTCCATCCCCAAGATTTGCAAGTTGTCCATCTGCAGCCCCGATTACAAATGGTAACTCGTCTGAAACACCGATTTCATCTGCAATTTCTTTTTTTAGATGAGGTAAGCGTGTTGTTGGAGACACTATCTTAGAAAGCTGTTCTCTTCTTATTCCAACTAACTTAAGTGCTTCCTCTTCCCATGCGACATTTTCAATGTTGAGTAAGCCTGTTGCGGAAGCCATGGAATAGTCTATAATCCGCTCTCCAAACCATTTCTCAATAAGATATTCTTGCATGGAAATATAATATGCCGCCTTCTGATAGGCTTCGTCTTCTGTTTCCTTCATCCATAATAGTTTTAAAAAGGGGGTCATTGGATGGATTGGTGCACCTGTTTTTAAAAAGAGTTGCTTGCCGCTTCCCTTTTTCAATTGTTCAGCCTGACGATTGCTTCTCCCATCAGACCAAATGATCATCTTCGATAATGGCTGATACCTCTCGTCCACACATATCAATGAATGCATCGCACAGGAAAAACCAACAGCGACTAGACGCTCTTCGGCAATTTTTCCTTTTTCAATCACTTCTTTAAGCGTAATACGCGCAGATTCTTCAATTTCATCGGGATCTTGTTCGGCCCAGTCAGCGCTCGGATAATAAAAAGTATTCAATCTTTCTGCTTCAGCAACGAACTGTCCCTTCGTATCAAATAATACAGCCTTTACACTGGTTGTCCCAAGGTCGATCCCAATCACATATTCCTTTTGCATACATTCACACATCCCTTAGCTTGTTTCTTTTCTAAAATGAAAGAGAGGAGATTTTTCATCTCCCCTAACACCAATATACGCTAAACCAATACTTTATTCATACTTCCACTTTTGTAACCATTCAAATCCATTGTAATATATTTATAACCAAAATCTTGTAGTTTCTTGGCAATTTTCGCATGATTATTTAGCAAAATATGCATATCACGCGGTTCAACTTCTATTCTAGCAATATCTTCATGAGTTCGAACGCGCACTTGGCGAATGCCTAAGCTTTGAATATAGGCTTCTGATTTCTCTACCTTTGTTAGCTTCGCTTGTGTGATCGTTTCACCATAAGAAATCCGTGACGACAAACAAGCAAAGGATGGTTTATCCCATGTTGGCAGGTCCAGCTCCTTCGATAGAATCCTTATTTCTTCTTTAAATAAATTCGCTTCCTGTAATGGTCCGCGCACACCTTTTTCTTTTGCTGCTTTCATACCTGGTCGAAATTCATTCATATCATCTGCAATCACGCCATAGACAACATTTTGGAAGCCTTTCTCCTCCATAATTGGAATTAAATGCTCAAACAAACTATTTTTACAAAAGTAACAGCGATTGCGATCGTTCTCGGTGTAACCAGGAATCGCTAACTCTGAAGTTTCCACAACCATATGACGAGACCCAATTCCCTTTGCCAATTCTTTCGCTTCTAGCAATTCCTTCGTCGGATAGGTTTCTGAATCGGCCGTCACGGCCAAAACACGGTCTTTTCCTAATGTGTCGACAGCCATTTTCAATAGAAAGGTACTGTCCACACCACCAGAAAAAGCGACGACGACTTTATTCATTTCTCGGAGAATGGATGTCAGTTTTTCAACTTTTTCCTCTAGCAAAATACGATCTCCTTTCAAAATCATGTTAGATTGTCATACTACCAAAACCGCCATCAATCCTGATAAATGTTCCAGTTACAAAACCAGAAGCGCGGTTAGAGGCTAGGTAAACAGCTGCCCCTTGTAGTTCTTCAGGTTCACCGAAACGATTCATTGGCGTATGGCCCATAATCGACTCCACTCGTTCGTCACTTAAAATTTTCCGATTCTGCTCCGCTGGAAAGAACCCTGGAATAAGCGCATTTACCCGTATACCATGAGGCGCAAATTCTCTGGCTAAAAATTGAGTTATATTATCTACCCCAGCTTTGGATGCAGAATATGTAAATACTTTCGATAACGGGGGCCCGGAGGAAACTGATGAAATATTGATAATGCTGCCTTTCCGCTCTTGCTCTATCATTCGTTTGGCAAAATGCTGAATCGTGAATACGAGTCCTTTCAGATTCACATCCATAATATCGTCCCATTCGTCCACCTCTAAATCAAAAAAAGGCGTTGGGCTATTTTTACCTGGAGCATTTAGTAAAATATCGTAGCCCCCTGCCCATTCTTCAATCTCGTCTGCTACTTTTTTCACCGTATCTAATTCACTCACATCAGCCTGAAAAGCTTTTGCTTCCCCACCATTTTCTACAATCTCCCGCACAACGTTCTCAGCTGATTCCATATTTCTGCCAACAATTGCAACCTTTGCTCCATGTTCGGCAAATCCTTTGGCAATCGAACCGCCAAGAACACTATTACCGCCAATCGCCACTGCCACCTTACCAGTTAGATCAAACATTGAACTCATTTTCTTCCCTCCATCAACCTAAAATAAGTTGCCATTTTCATCAAATTCCCATTCATAAAGATCAGATACCTTCTTTATATGTTCATGGTTATGAACATCATCAAGTAAAGCCTCCGATACTTCAATCTCGCCGATTTCTAACGTGTTTTTGATTCGGACCATTTTAACTTTTGTGAAGTCCAAAATATTACATGTTTTAATGGCCGCTTGAATCGCAAATTGATCATTGGCTAACGCTGTAGAAATATGAGTTGGGCCGACTACTGTTGAGGTTAAGCCATTTGCATAGGTGAAATCTCGATTCATTTTATCTACTAATCTTTGCGTCGTGAAATCCGCCGTTCCCACTCCATTCGCATTTCCCTCTGTTTCATCCGTTAAATCAAGGACAACCATTTTTGATACTTCTGGACCGCCATAGGCATAAGGAGTCGGATATCTGCCGGTGATATTCGGATCCATCCCATCGCCACTAATGTTTTTACCAATTTTATCAATAACCAATACATCAATCTGGTCAAAATAAAGTTTTGGCAGCTGACTCTTTGCTAATTCTAGTAATTGAATCTCTTTTTCTTCTATTTCATTCGGTTCAAGAACAGCAATCGTATGAACCTTGTCGAATGCATTCTCGACCGTCGCCACAGCAAATAAAATCGGCATTTTTGCAAGCGTAATTTTCGCCATAGCGGGAACATGCTCTGCCATATGCTTGAAGCCAAGTTGATGGCATGCTTCCGCTCCCTTTTGTTTCCCTAAGCCGATACTAATCATCTTCATAATACCGCTTTCAATCGGACCACGAAAGGCGGTATGTGGTTTAACACGGTTGATGACAACAATGCCATCCGCTTCTGAGGCGATTTTATCAATATAAACGGGTAAACCATTCGGCAATTCACCTAAGCAAATCACTTCCATGGAGGAACGTATTTCCGCCTTGACACTTTCTTCGGTGACACCGAGATGTTCCAGCACAGCCTGCTGTCCTTCAGCAGTAGCACCCCCATGACTTCCCATACAAGGGACGATAAATGGCTTCGCGCCAAGCTCTTTTAAAAATTGTATCGTCACAGCTGTCATCTCCACAAGACGATCTAATCCTCTACTTCCAACAGCAACTGCTATTTCCATGCCTGGCTTTACTTTACTTTTGATCTCTTCACGTTCCAATAGAGGTTGTAAAGCAGCTGTTAAATCATCAATTTGACTTGAATCAAATTGTTGTTTAACTTTAGCCAATTTAGGAATTGGGATATCCTGGACTAATTCTTTAATGATACTCACGGATATTCACTCCATTTATAAGTATGATCTTAAGATTCCAACTATTTCCTATCTCTTTAATAATAGATCAGGCAATTTGTTTTGTAAACATTTTCAAGGAAAACGTTGTTATTATTTATTCTTCCAGAAATGAGCCCTTTTTCAAGATAGCACAAAAATTACAACTGGATCATGAAAACAGAAGTTATTGAATCATATTTCCTCCACTTTACTGTGATTTTTACCGTCTATAAAACTGCTATCCTGTACTCTTTTCCCTTTTCTGTTTCAAACTGATAAACAGTTACACCAAGTTGTTTTGGATTTATTCTTTTATTACCACTTGTAATCTCTACTGGAATGGCAGTTCTAATCGTACATAAATTACCATTTAATGATTTTATCTTGCCATGCTTGAATGTATTATCATTCCAATTTATTTCGACTTCAAAGCCACCTTTAGCTCGTAAACCTCGTACCTTTCCGTTCTTCCATTCTTTAGGAAGGGAAGGTAAAATATGAATTTCGTTCATATGACTTTGCAACAACATCTCGGCAATACCAGCAATTCCACCAAAATTACCATCGATTTGGAATGGTGGATGATTATCAAATAAATTTGACAGAGTAGAGGATTTTAATAATTCTATTAAGTTGTTATATGCCTGCTCTTTATTTTCTAATCGAGCCCACATATTGATAATCCACGCCCGACTCCACCCCGTATGCCCGCCCCCATGTTTTAATCTTCTCTCCAAGGTTACTTTTGCCGCATCGGCTAATGCCGGTGTATGTCTTGGCGAAATTTGATTTCCTGGATGTAAAGCGAAGAGATGGGAAATATGGCGATGTCCAGGGGCTGCCTCCTCATAATCTTCTAACCATTCTTGTATTTGTCCATATTTGCCAATTTTTGGTTTAGGCAATTTTTTAATCATGTGTAATAATTCATTTCGAAACTCTTTATCTTGATCAAGAATCTCACTTGCAACAATCACACTTTCAAAAAGTTGGTGGATAATCTGGCTGTCCATGGATGGCCCCTGACATAATTTTCCTTTTTCCCCATTTGGCAAAATATAAGTATTTTCAGGAGATACAGACGGGGAGGTAACTAAATATCCATCTTCAGTTTCTATAAGAAAATCAACAAAAAACAGTGCTGCTTCTTTTAAAGTTTCATATGCTTTACATAAGAATTGTTTATCCCCTGTGTATTCATAATGATTCCATAAATGCAAACTCAACCAAGCTGCTCCCATCGGCCAAATAGTAGCAGGCATATAGATATCTTGTGGAGCAGTGTCCGCCCATATATCCGTATTATGGTGAGCAACAAAGCCACGGCAACCATACATTTTTTGAGCAGTGATTCGTCCACTTTTCTTCATTTTCTCAATATGATCAAACAAAGGCTGGTGACATTCGGATAACTGACATACCTCTGCCGGCCAGTAGTTCATTTCTGTATTTATATTAATTGTAAACTTACTGTCCCAAGGTGGAAGCATTTTATTATTCCATATTCCTTGTAATGTTGCCGGAAGAGACCCAGGACGGCTGGATGAAATTAATAAATATCGTCCAAAATGAAAGTAAGTACAGACTAAACCAACATCTTCTTTTCCATGTTTCATTAATTCTAAACGTTCATCTGTTGCCAGCTCATGCTTTCCCTTCGGTTCCTCGATCTGTAGATCAACACGGTTAAATAAGGTTTGATAATCGTCAACATGTGTTGAAAATAATTCGCCATATTCTTTTTGTGACGTCCGATTAATCAATTCTATACAATGATCTTCTGGACTTTTATAGCGATAGGAAGTCGCTGCAGAAAGAATTAAAGTCACAGCATCAGCATCTGTCACAATTAAACGATTGCCAATCGTCTTCACTGAGCCGTTTTCTGGTATGGCTCTGACCACACTTTGAAAAGCGATTCCTTCTCTTCCACCGGTAATCCCTCTCATCACAAGGCTATCAACAGAAGATGGCTCCATATCATCCAAATTTCGAGTTTTCCCTCGATCAAAATGCGTCATAAAGGAAATCGAACGTTTTTCCGAGGCTGTCAACCGGATAATCATTACCTGATCAGGATAACTACTAAAAATCTCCCTCTGATAGTGCACATGACCAAGCGTATACTGCACTCGGACAAGTCCGTTTTGTAAATCCAGTTCTCTGCTATAACTGGTATAATCTTTTTCATTATGTTGGAGTTCTATTAGTAGATCCCCGAGTGGTTCATAATGGCGTTGAGATGATGGGAGGCCTGGAAAAGTTAGTGCCGCTAATTTCTCTGCTTCTCTCAACTTTCCCTCTAATAACAGTTTTCGCACCTCTGGTAAATAACGAAGAGCATCCGGATTATTCCGATCCCGTGGACCACCATACCAGACTGAATCCTCATTTAGTTGGATTTGTTCTGTCTCCACTTCACCGAAGACCATACCACCTAAGCGACCATTTCCAATTGGAAGAGCTTCATTCCAATCTTGTGCAGGTTGTTTATACCACAGCTTTTTTTTATTAGCCATTTTCATCTCCTCATCATTTCATTCATCTAACCCTTGATATTTAAAATAGTCAAAATCGGCATATGAACCAGCTATCTGGTTCATATCATGTACTGCAATGCCAATGAAATTACCTGTGAAGCCCCCAGATAGAAACAATAAATTTTGCGAAGGACCAATGGGATGCCAATTATTACTTTCTCCAGCAATTCGATAATAAAATTGACCTTCCGCACCCTCTCCTTCAATCCTCAACTCGATTTCCCCATCCTCTACCTGGATTTTCTCTGGAGATAAAATGAATTCATTTTTCTCAGAGCGTAGCAGTCGAATAACACGTCCCTTTTCCTCATCACTAGTAATATACGCATACAAATAACTACTATCATTTAAGTAAAGAATCAAACCCGCCATTTGATTAAATTTTGTAGGATGGTAATCCATCTTAGTTACCGCACTGAAATGGAAATCCTTTTGCCGAATTGCTAAAAGATGATGCTCAAACAAAGATTGAATTGATTCCCCAGCAATCATTCGTAAATAACCAGGTCGACTATCTAAATCACACCAAGTATCATCAGCTAAAATTCGGAGTGTATTCCATTCTTTTTTCAGTAGACCGTTAAATTCATCATAAAAATTCGTATCTTTTTTCTGTTCTGCCGCTTGTTTTGTCACAATTTCTGTTTCAATAGCAGGTGCATTCCCTCCGCCTACTAATCGCAACCAGCCATCCTCTGTCCAATAGACCTCCTGAATTGCCGTCTCTCTTCCCAAGATTGCCGCTTTTCCTAACAATGGTCTTGTACATAGATAAGCCATATACCATTTACCTTCATCTGTTTGCACAATACTTCCATGACCAGAGGATTGTAAAGGCGAATTCGGCTTATCCCTTGCAGTTAGCATTGGATATTGGGGATCTAATTCATATGGACCAGTTATTTTCTCCGAACGGCAAACAGTTACAGCATGCCCTTTTCCTGTCCCACCTTCAGCAGTAATTAGGTAATAATATTTTCCATGTCGGTATATATGTGGTGCTTCGGTTTTAGCAAGTTCTGTTCCATCAAAAATTTTATAAACAGGTCCAGCAACCTTTTTCTGCTCCGGATTATATTCCTGAAGAACAATTCCTGCTGACTTATTTCCTGTGGTCAGACGGTAATCCCAAATTTCGTTTAAAATCCACTTTTTACCATCCATATCATGGAAAAGGGAAGGGTCAAAACCGCTGCTATTCATATAAACAGGCTCAGACCATGGACCATGGATGGATGAAGATGTAATCAAGTAATTATGGCTATCTTTAAACGGACGTTTCGTACTTTTAACATCCGTATAGACTAAATAAAACAATCCATCTGCATAACTAAGCTGTGGCGCCCATATGCTCCCACCTTGAGGATTTCCACGTAAATCAATCTGTGTCGTGAGGATATCTGTTTCATGTTGCCAGTTTACAAGATCATTTGATTGATAGATTCTTACTCCAGGTAACCATTCAAAGGAGGAAACGGCAATATAGAAAGTGCCATTTACTTTTAAAAGATAAGGGTCTGGATTAAATCCCCTTAATATTGGATTTTTTATTGGTGTATGATGCATAAAGATCACAACTCCTTTGCTTTTGTATTATTTCACATGTACCCAAGAAGGACGTGCATGATTTTTACCATTTATTGAATGAAGCTCTTCATACTTTATCGTATCTAGACTTTCCTTTTTGTCCCATTCATTCCAGCCTTCTGGAGCAATATGTTCGCCTAAATAACAATTTTTAAAGGTTGTTTGTGCGTAATTTCTCCACGGTCTTCCTAAAAAGACATTTTCAACACTTGAATCAGCCGTTAAATAACAATTTTCAAAGATATATCCTTGATCTTGAGCTTTAGGTGTGGATGCTGCTGTGATAAAGCCCCCTTTCTTAGGTCGATAACGGCTCTTAATTTCACAATCTATAAAATGAGCCGCTGCTCCTCCGAAAATGAAGTCCACTGTCCCCGATATATAGCAATTTTTATATAATTGTTTACAGTAGGTATACGGCGATTCAACATTTACATTATTGGGTAGTGGCCCTGTACATAATGTATCCTGATGACCTTCTAATCTACAATGATGAAATTCGGCATGATGACAATAGGCAAATAAGGCAATGGCCTGACCGATATCTTCCCCTTGCCCTGATCGATTGATCATACATAAGTTCCTTACGATAATATTTTCACCTTCTAAGAATACTGCAGCTGTGCGAAATGTCCCGACTTCATTTCCATCCTCATGGATTTGCCGCGCATGCTTTTCACCAATAATCCTTACATCTCCCAAACCAACCATTTCAAAATTCGATAATCTAGCTTCCACAATTTCTTCATATTCACCTGATAGGATCAACATTTTTTTCTTTTCACTATCTGGTTTTTGCTCCAAATAATCAATTCCAGCTTGAATAGTAGAAAAATGACAATATGATTCTTTTCCTATTAAAATCATTGCAGCCCATCCTATTCATTATTTTTCAGCATTTGCTTCTTCCACTAATTTTTCCTTTTGCTTCGTATGGCGAGATTTACAATAAAGAACTTCAATATCCTTCGTATTCTCCAAATAAAATGCTGGGCCCTCGTGGTTCTCAATGGTGATATGTTCGAACAAAACATCCTTTGCAAAGCCAACATAAAACCCACGATTGGTCATTTTTTCTAGATTGGCCATCATCGCTGGACGTCCAGGAATGGCATTTTCCGCCATTGAAATATCTATATTTGAAAAAGTGATTTCTGCTGCGTATAATTCTGCTAATCCATAGATAAAACCTGCACAAGCCTGGATGTTTCGAGCTGTAATATTTGCAAAATGAATTCTACGGAAATGAGGTGTTTCTTCTGTAATAGGATATGGCTTTTTATCCCAAACATATTTCTCCTTCCCAAGCGGACCACAATAATAATACAAATTAATCACAAATGGAGACATTACATGATCCATCACAATATTATTTACACGGATATCTTCAACGATCCCACCTCGCCCCCGACGAGATTTTAATCGTATTCCTCTGTCCGTATCTTGGAAAATACAATTTGTGATGGTCACATTCCGTATATCCCCACTCATCTCGCTCCCAATCACAACTGCTCCATGACCATGAACCATTGTACAATTCGAGATAGTGATATTTTCACAGGACTCCCGTTCTATAGTTTCTTCTGTGCCTGCTTTAATGGCAATACAATCATCGCCCACATCTATATTGCAATTATTGATTCGAACATTTTCACAAGACTCCGGATTGATTCCATCCGTATTGGGGGAATTAGCTGGATTTTTAATCGATACATTATCAATTGTGATGTTGTAACTTCTGACAGGATGGACTGTCCAACTAGGTGAATCCATCATCCGGACATCTTTTATAGTAATCTGCTCACATGAATCAAAACTTATCAACTTCGGACGAAAATAAGCTGACTTATCAGTTTTAGTACGTTCCCTTTCCCACCATTTTTGTCCATTTCCATCTAAGCAGCCAAATCCTGTTACAGCAATATTTTTTGCCTTTTCCGCATATAAACAGGAAGCATGTACGTTTTGGGATATTCCCTCCCAACGAGAATGTACAACTGGATAATCTGATGGATTATCTGAGAATTTTAATCTCGCGCCAGGTAATAAATGTAATTCGACATTGTCTTTTAAATGTAAGGAACCCGTTAAAAATTCACCTGCGGGCACAATTATTGTCCCACCACCATTTGTGTATGCTTCATCAATTGCCTTCTGAATCTTTTCTGTCATAACCACGCTATTAGGAATCGCGCCAAACTCTGTAATATCATAAAAAATACTCATAATTAGTAAATCTCCCCTTCTATTCAAAACTAAGTCCTTATGATAAGACTTAAGCTTTTAAGATAACGCCTTCATAATAACGGATGATTTTACTATTCTCTATACAGATTTATGTTCTATTTTTACCTTTCTTTGCTTTTTTTGTTATCGGAACAAGCTATTGGATAAAGCCGGGAATACAAAAAAAAAACGTCAGCTCTACTAACCGTAGTATATTGGCTAGTAAAGCTAACTGCTCGCATATCTCCGCCTTTCCTTGTAGGACAGGGAATTTCCTATACTTCCAACATAAAGAGTATTTCCCTCATAACTTAATTTACAAGAATCTCTCGTTAACAAATATTTTTTCTTACTCCTCATAAGATAGATGCTTATTTTGTTTACGGAATTGTATCGGTGAGACACCTGTCATTTTTTTAAATGTCTTATTAAAATGTGCGATCGAATGAAAACCCACATTTCCAGCAATTGTCAGCACCTTTGCATCTGATTCGATCAATTGGCGTCTCGCCTCTCTCATCCGAACTGCTTGGACATATTCACTGAAGTAAAAACCGGTTACCTTTTTGAATGTCCGGCTAAGATAAGAGGGACTTATATAAAATTGTTCAGCAATTTTTTTCAATGTTAATTCCTCAAGATAATGTTGATGCAAATAAGTGGCAATTTCAGAGATTTTCTCATGCATAGGATGTTCATTTTCTGGTGGCGCTTGAAAGGATTGGCGATAAACTTGAATTAATAATTTTGTTAATAGTGCTTTTACATAAAAGGTGTAACCAGCCTGTTTTTTCTTACATTCCCTTAACATCTCAAAAATAAGTTGTTCGGTGTTCGGCTGCTCCCTTACTGGAAAACGTATTAGCTGAGAGCCATGTTGGAAAGGAAGCAGATGTAGGTCTGATGACAAAATATCTGATTCAAGAAAATCATGAGTGAAATTAATTAAAATTCGTTCGAATTCAGGGATAGATGAACTCGTTGTTCGATGGACATCGTGTGGATTAATAACGATAATATCGCCACTCTTGACAGTGTACACTTTACCATTAATAAAATAGACTCTTTCCCCTTTACGTAAATAATACAATTCATAAAAAGCGTGAGCATGAGGTGTAGGCATAGATGAGTAACCTTTTCGGCGCATGAACTGCATAGAAAAAGATTCATTCTCTAGATAATACTTTGGACCGAAGTTATCTACCATTTCATAAACCCTCCAATCGCTTCAAGGACAAAAAAAGCAAAGGAACTTAGAAAATTGAGCAAATTACTATATAGAGTATAGCATTCTAGTACTGTATTATGAAAGCGTTATCCTAAATGGTTAGAAAACATTAACAGAAGGGGTGGGTATAAATGAGGCAAAGGTTGTGGGGGCTACTCATGATATTTGGGCTAATGATCTTAATCGTGGGATGTAGCAGTACGTCTAGTGGAAAGGAAGTAGACGGGGCTTCTAGTAATAATGAAGAAGGCCAAATTACAGAGGAGGCAGATGAATCCGAGCAAATAGAGGTTTCATTGATGATCCACTGGGGAGAGAAAGAATTTGAAAACACTTTTAATCAACATATCAAAAAGGCTTTACCACACATAAAACTAACATATATTCAAGCAAGTGGGAAAGAGGAAATTGAAGAGAGCTTTGCCAAGGGACTTATACCTGATATTGCCATGGGAACAGATTTTGGAATGTTCCAAGAGCTTGAGTTACTTCGAGATCAGATGCCACTAATTGAAAAACATGGGCTTGATCTTAGTAAATATGATCAAGGAATAATCGAATCCCTAAAAGCTAATTCTCCTATTGGTGAACTTGATGCCCTTCCGGTTTTTAAACAAGGATATGTGATGACTTATAATAAAGATATTTTCGATGCTTTCGGTGTCCCTTATCCAACAGACAATATGACTTGGGATGAAGTCATTGAGCTCGGAAAACAATTAACAGGTGAAAAGGATGGTAAAAAATATTACGGCATCTTCCCGGGTAAGCTTGGCTTGCAGCAAGTAAGTACTACCCTAGTAGACCCGGAAACAAACGAACCTACGATCTTAGATAATAAAGAGTTACGTATTTTCCTAGAGCGCATACAGGAAATTATAAACATCCCCGGAAACCTTCCTGAAATGGAGTCAACAGAGGAATTGGCAGCATTTCTGCATAATGCGGAAGGTGCTGATACGGCATTTGATTATGCATTATTCCCATTCCGTGATCAAGCTAATGGTCTTACTTGGCGTGAATATGAAGCCGGTTTAAATTTTGATTGGGTCACATACCCTGTTTGGGGTGGGGATTATCCGGATTACGCTCCTAATGAACTATTAAATACTATGTTCGTGACAAGTCAAAGTGAAAAGCCGGATGCCGCCTTTGAGGTTCTTGCCTACCTAATGTCTGAAGACTATCAAAAGTGGTCCGTAAGCACAGGCGGGGGAACTCCTTTACTCGATAAGGAGGTGTATAAGGAATTTGGAACAGCATTAGAACATGCAGATATTATGGCTGAGAAAAATGTAGACGCATTATTTAAATTAGATAGTGCTCCAATCCCCAAAAGATCGCCATACGAGAGTGCATCTGTCATGATCAATGCGTATCAGCGACTTCTTGAGGGCGAAGATCTCAACACTGTTATAAGAAAGATGGATGATGAGACCCGAAATGTAATCGCAGAAATGTCCGGAAAAGAATAAAATCAATTTTTAAAGGGTGTATTGTATTTCATTCCATGCTTCTTTGCCAATTGTTTTAGCTCAGTTTCCCCATATTCGTTTAATTTGTTCACAATATTATGCTATAAAAATGCACCTCAAAGTTAGAGTGACACTTAACTTTTGGGGTGCATTACATTTCACTGTCTTTTAATGGTGAAAAAATATGGAGATCCGATTGTATTATTTGTACAAGCTTTATACCCATGTAGAATTCTTAAAACGATAACCTTACTGCCAGCTAATTCAGTATAAAAGGTATATCATTAGTCATTTAAAGCTTAATCAAATCGTCTATCTTTACAGCTTGCCCGGTCTTCAATGAGATGTTGCCTGCGATTCCAGTCATGATCGATCGTGCTCCATCAATATGGGAGGCTGCCCTATTAAATTCATCCTCTGTTGGTACACCAAATAGATCCTGCAACAAGACCACATCCCCTCCACCATGACCGCCTTTTCCTTCCTGAATCTCTACCTCATACGGCTTGCCAAACATCGGCAAAACTCGAATAGTCTTCTCTTTTAACTTCCCTTCATCCTCTTTACTTCCACCTGAATTAATATAAGATTGTTCCCTGACAACCACTTCTAATCTACCTTTACTTCCATTAAATGTGATAATAAATCCTTCCCATGGTAAATAGGCATTGAGTGAATAAGTAAGAATTGCTTTATTTTTATAGGTGACAAGGACGCCCAATGTATCTTCTATATCAATACCGTCACCAAAAACGCTTTGATCTCGTTGGTACCCATCTTCTTTTTCCGCATCTAAATACATCGCCTTTAAATGAGGATTAGCTTCTAAATCAATCGCAAATGGATCGTCTTTGGCATATTCGTTTCCGTGAGCACGTTGATAAAAGTTCGTCACACCGCGTGTTTCGGCATTTTCTCTTCCATAATACCGTAAACCACCAGAAGCATATACGGTTTCTGGGGAAGAATTCAGCCAAAAATTAACTAAATCAAAATGATGGGTAGATTTATGGACAAGCAAACCGCCACTATTGCGTTTATTCCGATGCCATCTGCGGAAATAATCAGCCCCATGTTGTGTATCTAATGCCCATTCAAAATGAACAGAATGAACGTCTCCGATCACTCCATCTCGAATAAGTTCTCTCACTTTTGTATTGTGAGGGGCATAGCGATAATTAAACGTAACCCGCACATTTTTCCCGGTTCGGTCAATTGCATCCAAAATTGCTTTGGTTTTTTCAACATCGACGGTCATTGGTTTTTCTGTAATCACATCACACCCCAGTTCTAAAGCACGAATAATATAAGTATGATGCGTTCGGTCAACCGTCGTGACGATAACATAATCGGGTTTTTCATTTTCAATCATCCTGGCAAATTCACTAGATCGATATGTCTGGATTTTTGGATGATCATATTTCTCCACTAGCAAACGATTCGCATAGTCCATTCTTATTTGATTAATATCGCAAAAAGCTAATAGTTCACAAGTATCCCTATAATCTCTTGCTAATGCGCCATAGAAGAATTCCGCCCTGCCGCCAGTTCCAATTAAGACATATTTTTTCTTCAATTTTTTCATCTCCTCTTATTTCAGTTGCTCAACTAACCAATCATAAGAACGCTCTCCACTAATTTCATGCCCGCCATTAAAAAGATGGGAGGCTAATAAATGCTCAACATCAAACGCCCGATACATTTTTTCCAGCTGTGTTAAAGCCGTTTGGACATGCTCCAAAGGAAATAGGGGATCCTCTTTCCCTGCTTCAATAAAAAGCGCTCTTGGTGCAATTAATCCGATTAGCTCTGGCATTTCAGCTATCTGTAAAATATTGGGGATATAATTGTCTAAACAATGCCTTCTATCGATAATGCTTCCTGCAAACGTATTCGTATAACCACTGATGACTGTGGCTTTTATTCTTTCATCTAAAATCGAAGTAAAAGCAGTGACAAGGCCACCACCCGATATCCCCATACAGCCAATATTGCTTGAATCAAATTCCTTTTGTGTTTCCAGATAGTCTATTACTTTTATACACTCGTGAACTCGTAATCCCGCTAGTGTTTTTCCATATAAAAGGAGTTGACTCGCCAAACGATAGCAAGAATTGTCACTAGGCTTTCCTTTTCCCTGATCTTCTTGTAGTTTCCTGTCACCGAACCCAATTAATTCCGGGGCAACAACGGCAAATCCCTTTTTGACCAAATCAACAGCAAAATCCTCATGATAGGTGGACTTCGCTCTAGCTGAGCCATCAGGGTTTAGACCAACCAATTCTTTATGACCGTATCCATGGCCATGAATTGCAAGTACTGTAGGCAATGGCAAAGTATGATGTTTCGGTATTAGTAGATAAATCGGCATTTTCAATGATGGCATCGTTGTCAATTCAATTCGATAGCGTGTATACTCTCCCATATCTACCTTTTCCAATTCCGTCACTGTTTGCTCTTCTGTATTGCTAGAAAAATCACCTAGTGCCTTTGCAACCTTTTCCTTTAACGTCTGTTTCCATTGTTTATCATATACTTCTGTTTGAACTGCCACTGTTTCTTTATATAACCGGTCCAAATATAAATCAGCAGACCACATAGAATTCCTTCCTTTCAAGTGTTTTCTCTGCCGAACTCGATGGTGATAACGCTTTCTATTTCAGTCGGATAACAACGTTGTTATTTAGATGTTATAGTAAATTGCTCAAAAGAACAAGTCCTTTTTCTACTTTTTAATATGTTTTTCTCTTATGTAAGAGGCTGAGACAAAACCGAATTACTAAATTCATATTCCCGCTCCGGAAATATACTTCGCTAAGGAAATGTATTGTTCTTGGAGCTTAACGTTTTAGTTATGTCCCAGCCTCTGCTCATAGCTTATTGGGTTAATGGCGAGAATTAACGAAACAAACTTAAAAATTCCTCATACCCTTCATCCTTTAATTTATCTTTCGGAACAAAACGAAGCGCAGCAGAATTAATACAATATCGAGCATGATCTGGACCAGGCCCATCATCAAAAACATGACCAAGATGGGAATCAGCTGTTTTCGAACGAACTTCAATTCGGCGCATGCCAAATGATGTGTCTAGGTTTTCCTTTAATTCCGAACGTTGAATCGGTTGTGTAAAGCTTGGCCAACCACACCCAGCATCATATTGATCCTTCGAACTAAACAATGGTTCACCAGATACGATGTCCACATAGATTCCTTCCTCTGTATTATCCCAGTACTCATTTTGAAACGGTGGCTCTGTGCCATTCTGTTTCGTCACTTCATATTGTAGTGGCGTTAGTTCTTTTTTAAGTTCTTCAGCCGTCTTTTGCTTTTTCCAATTTTCACGAATAAATTGCGCTCGTCCTGATCCCTCTTTATAAGCATTATAGTGGAATGCATTTTTTTTATAATAATCTTGATGACTTTCCTCTGCTTTGTAGAACGGAGCAGCTGGCAATATTTCGGTGACGATTGGCTTTTGAAAGCGGCCACTTTCTGCGAGCGCACGTTTGGAGACTTCCGCTTGTTCTTTTTGCTCTTCATTATGATAAAATATCGCTGTCTTATAGGAACTTCCTCGATCACCAAATTGCCCACCAGGATCGGTTGGATCAATCTGTTGCCAAAATAATTCTAATATTTTTTTATAAGGGAAAACACTTGGATCGAATGTGATTTGAACAGCTTCTACATGCCCTGTCGTATCAGAACACACCTCTTCATAAGTCGGATTTTCCGTATGTCCACCGGTATAACCGGAGATCACCTCTTTTATTCCAGGCTGTTCATCAAAAGGGGAAACCATACACCAGAAGCAACCTCCCGCAAAGGTTGCCAATTCATAAGCTTCAGCCATCTCTTATCACTCCTTCTTATATATTTTAACCATTTTCAAGCATATTACACTATCTGGACTTTTCTCTATTGTATCGCCCCACTTTCTAAAAAGCCATTGATCGATATAGAGAATATTCATTCAAATAGTGGGTACTCTAGATAACACATAATTAAAATTTTGGAGTACAAAACAATGACCTCAAAACAAACAGAACTTTTAAAGAAACTTGTAGAAATCGACCAAGATTTAATTCGTGTTGGCACGGAATATTGGAAAAAGTATTCTTATATTGACTCATGGCAATTTTGGGTAATTATTGCCACACTGATTCTCCCATTAATTTTCTTGTATTTTACCATTGATCGTAAGAAAATATTTCTTATAGGTTTTTATGGGTTTAATGTTACGACTTGGTTTGGTTATGCCGATACAGCTTTTATGTACCTCGGCTTGAAAAATTACCCATATTACGCAATTCCTTTCTTCCCATCTTTTTCATTTGAAGCTTCTCTGATCCCTATTTGTGCTATGCTTGTGTATCAATGGACATTGAATCATCAAAAAAATTATTACCTTTATACCCTACTCTTAGCTGTTATTTTTGCCTTTATTGTAGAACCAATTGCTGCCAGTATCCATCTTACTAAGCTTGGTCCTAACATGAACTTTTTTAAAATCTTTCTAATCTATATAATTGTCTTCCTGTTCTCGAAGGCAATTACGAGTCTTTTTCTTTATTTGCAAAAAAAATCTAAAGGCAATGAGCTTAAAAACAACTAATAATCCCCCTCATTCACTAAGTGAGTGAAGGGGATTACTTTTTAACACTGTGGCAGGTGACCATTCTTAATGAATTACAACCGGCGTTCCCACTGAAACTCGGTTTGATAGATCTAATACATCATGATTATACATTCTAATACAGCCATGGGAGACATTTTTACCAATTGAAGAAGGATTATTCGTTCCATGAATACCATAATGCGGTTTGGATAATCCCATCCACAGAACGCCAAATGGTCCACCAGGGTTAAGTTGTTTATTGATGATCTTATAAGAACCATGAGGTGTAGGTGTGACGATTTTTCCAATAGCAACAGGATAGGTTTTGATCAGTTTAGAACCATCAAATAGCTTGAGCTGATGCTTTGGAATCGACACATCAATCCATAATGCCATATCATCATCTCCTAGGTGTTTTGCGATATTGTATGAATAGAATGAAAGATGGTCCCTATAGTGAACAAAAGCGCAAGCGCCTTGATCTTAGGAAGAAAGGCTAAATTCGCGCCGTCCTGGCGCAACGCCTTTCTGACCAACTTCCTGTTGGCCTCCGACAAGCAAATGTTCCTGAACCTAGGAAGGGGCTTTTTCCCTTCATAGGTTCAGGGTTATTTGACCTCGAGGGGCTAGGCGCTGGAGCTGGATGACAAAACTCAAAATTACAACTTATCCACAAGCCAAGAATTTTATAGTTTCCTTAACAAGGACAAAAGCACAAGCGCCCGTTTAGCTACGTACAAACTTTTATAGTAAGGATGAACAGCTACAAACGCGCCGTCCTGTCACTTCGTCTGCACTAATACATCCTGTACGTCGCAACGCCGATGGACTCTCCCTTCTGCGAACCTCGAGCCGATGGCGCCTCAACTGCCTAGCCTTAAAGCACTCTTAAGACTTTCTTATCTTTCAAAAAAAGGAAAAGCATCCTCTCTTCCAAAAGGAAGGTAAGATGCTTAAGTGCGTAAATTCCATAAAATATTATAACCGAAAAAGAATACACCTAAAACGGTGAGGGCCCCGCCTATGGTCGCAATGGGGAAAAAGATCGGGCTTATACCTAATATGGCACAGGCAATGCCAATCATCATGATTGGTAATCCAATATTATGGAGCCAAAAATGAATCTTTGCCGCTACAGTCTTTTCAAGTTTTGGAAAATGAACATAAATTAAACCGATTATCCCAAGAGACATCCAACCAAGCAAATTCACATGAACATGAACAGTGGCCAACTTGAAAACATGTGTAGCAGACATATATAATCCAAACAAAAGACCAATTAAAAAATAAATGACTGCGATTTTTATCAATCTTACTCCCATGAACCAACCTCCTATACCATTCCTTAACAATCTATGATGAAAGGTTGGATGACATGCTTCTTTTTCTTAAGGCAGGAGCTATATACACATGCAAGGCTTGAAAATAAAAGTTCATTAAATAAAGGCATCCAATCGACGTCTTTTAGTCATTGGATGCCTTAGCCTCTGCTTGACACTATATTAGAATTGAATTTTAAAGCTCGTAGCAGATGAGGCTGGGGAAACTACCGAGCCCATTAATTCCTTTTTCCATTCACCTGAAGAGGTAAATGAGATTTCGTTTTGTCCAACAAAACAAACATGGTATAGTTTTTGCTTCATATTTGCTTGAATTTCTATCGTTTTGTCTTTGCGCATGAAAGTAATTTGTCCGACCTTTTCACCATCCATATTATGAACAATTGTGGAAACCTCTTTTCCGTCTTCTAATGCATACACGTAGAATGTCATATTATCAGCATAATCATACTCAGGGCTTGTTTCTCTTTCGCCCATTGGAATAACTGCATTCTCTTTTACAAATAAGGGAAGACTCATGTAGTCATATGTTTCTTTTCTCCATGTTCCTCCTTCTACGACTTCCCCTGTTAGGAGATGGCTCCATGTTCCTTTTGGTAAATAGTATGTGGCTAGTCCTTCCGCATTAAAAATCGGTGCAACAAGAAGCGAATCTCCAAGCATATATTGACGATCCAGTATATGACAAGTTGGATCCTCTGGGAATTCAAGTACCATAGCACGCATCACTGGTATCCCTGTATTCCGATTCTCAATCGCTGCATTAAATAAATAAGGCATTAAGCGATTCTTTAGCTTCGTAAAATGGCGAGTCACATTCACTGCTTCCTCATCAAATAGCCAAGGAACGCGATAAGAGGAGCTACCGTGAAAACGACTATGGCTTGATAGTAGTCCAAACGCTGTCCAGCGTTTGAAAACGTCTGAAGTCGCAGTACTTTCAAATCCACCAATATCGTGACTCCAATAACCAAATCCACTTAAGGTGAGTGATAATCCGCCACGTAAACTTTCAGCCATTGCTTCATAGGTTGAATCGCAATCTCCACCCCAGTGAACAGGGAATTTCTGACCTCCCGCAGTGGAAGATCGTGCAAACAGTACAGCCTGATCTTCACCTTTTTCTTCTTTAAGAAAATCAAAAACAACTTCATTAAATTTATAAGCATAGTAATTATGCATTTTATATGGATCGGAGCTATCATAATACACGACATCTGTTGGAATCCGTTCACCAAAATCTGTTTTAAAGGAATCGACCCCCATATCAACTAATCGTTTTAAATGGTCTGTATACCATTTGCAAGCTGCTGGATTGGTAAAATCAACAATTCCCATTCCCGCTTGCCATAAATCCCATTGCCATACATCGCCATTCACTTTTTTAATTAAATATCCCTTTTCCGTTGCCTCATCAAATAGCTTGGACTTTTGCGCAATATAGGGGTTAATCCATACACAGATCTTTAATCCTTTATCTTTTAAACGATTTAACATGCCTTGAGGATCGGGGAAATTATCACGATCCCACTCAAAATTACACCATTCAAATTCCTTCATCCAGAAGCAATCAAAATGAAATACGCTTAAAGGAATGCCTCTATCTTCCATTCCGTCAATAAAATGATTAACTGTTTCTTCATTATAATCCGTTGTGAAAGAAGTGGTTAACCATAGACCGAAAGACCAGGCTGGAGGCAAGGCTGGTTTCCCAGTTAAATCTGTATAGCGCCCAATGACTTCTTTCGGTGTTGGACCATTAATAATATAATAATCTAAATATTCGCCTGGTACACTGAATTGAGTTTTAGATACTAATTCTGAACCAATTTCAAAGCTTACTTGTTCGGGATGATTAACAAAAACACCATACCCTTCACTACTTAAATAAAAAGGAATATTTTTATAGGATTGTTCAGAGCTTGTCCCACCATCCTTATTCCAAATATCGACCGCTTGCCCATTTTTAACGAAAGGAGTAAACCTCTCTCCTAAACCATAAATTTGTTCCCCAACATTTAGGTTTTGCTGACCACGCATATAAGTTGTTTCTTCGGGCCCTTTAATCCAGGCAATTCCTTTTGCATCACCTTGATTTACCTTTCGATTTCCCTGATAGAAATCAAAACCAAAATGATTTTGATTAACTACTAGTTTCAAATCACCACTCGTAAATGATATAGCCTCATCTGTTTCTGTAATTATTGGTGTATTTTTCTCTTCTGCAAGATTAAAAAATGGTCCATTATTTTGTCCACCTTTATAATGCCAAGTTTGCACGCGGATCACATTTTCTATTGGTGAGGATAGTTTAACCGTTAATAAAGGTCCATCTAATGTGTCCCCCCTATGCTTAATATCTTTACAAGGTGTATAAAACGTGACGCTATCTTTATTTACTTCATAATCATGTACACCATGTGGATGGTGTATACTGTATCCTTCACGTACCATCCAATTTCCATCTGTAAATTTCATCTTACGAACCCCTTTTCAATTTCACAATAATTCAATATAGATATACATGAGGGGACTGTCCCTGCCAAGTCTGACATTATCACTCGCTATTCATTTAAGTGAATTGTCAACCCTTTCATCAGGACAGCGCTATTGATCATTCGCTTATTTTGTTCCCCATAATTTCATGGTATCTTGGGTAATTTTGGTCATTTCTGCATTTGCCTTTTCAATATCCATTTCAATCAGCTTGTCTTGGATTTCATCCCAAGCTTTATCGAAATCAGCAGGTTTACCAAGAATTGCTTGAGTTATTTTTTGTTCTGTATAATCATCCGCTTTTTGTTGAATGATTTGTAAATCACTATTATTTGGAATCGTATAGTTTGCAGCTGCACCGTGATTGGAGATTCCTAGTTCCTCCGTGGAAGGGAACCAATCAATCCAACTCTCCATTCCATATTCACTTAGCACTTCATTTTCCGCATCTGTGTATGTGGCGATGATATCATCTTGTGTATCTGGTGTTATTGAATTACCGTTTGAATCAACAGCACCATTTCCCCATTGTGGGAATGGATAGATATATTGACCTACCCCTGTTTTTTCCGCATATTTAGCATCTGTTTTTCTTTTCTCTCTGTCATCGTCCTGCAGTACTCTTTTACCATCAACTACATCATAATTCTCACCTTCAATTCCCCAATTCACAAGAATTTGTGCTTCTTCAGAGGCCATCCAATCAAGGAATTCAAATGCTTCTTCTTGATGTTCTGAAGTGGAACTAATTGAGATACCCCACCCTCCAGCAAAACCGTAGTCCTTTAGTCCTTGAGACTTATAATTTTCATTCAATGTAACGGGTAGTGGAGCATACGTTTTCCACTCTTTTCCATCTGCTTTCAATGCTTTATCGGCATCTTGATAATTCCAATCTTGGTCTGCAATTCCTAATACTCGACCAGAAGACAATTTAGCAATATACGTATCCTCTGTTTGTGTGAAAGATTCAGGGTCGAGTAACCCAATATCATTCATGTGATTTAACCATTTAAAATAATCTTTAATCTCAGGTATCATAAATTTGTATGTTGCTTCACCGGTTTCATCATCAATTGCCCACTGACCGTCATCCGGTATACCAAGGGAGAATCCGGCTGGATTTCCAACCGTAATGAGCCAGCGCCAATCACTACCTAATAAGGAAAGTCCAATTGTTTTTTGTCCATCGATTTCCGGATGTTTTGCAATATACTCTGTTAATGCATCTTCGTAGTCTTCAAGCGTTCTAATCTCCGGATAGCCTAATTCGCGTAGAACATCCAATTGTATAGACGTTGTTCCACTTGTCTCCCAAAAGGCATTTTCTACACCATAGGTTCCTACTTGATAAATACTTGGATCATCAAGGGAATTTCTTAATCGATCAAATTGATCTCCATACATTTTTTTCAGATTATCGCCTTTTTCTTCAATTAAGTCATCAAGCTTAATAACACCACCAGCTTCGATTAATTTTCCGATATCCCCTTTGGCAAAAATCATATCTGGGTATTCACCACTGGCAATCATTAATGGAATGGCCTGCTCATCCCCGCCAACTGGATGTTGGATGTCCAGTTTGATCCCTGTTCTCTTTGTAATTTCCTGAGCAACTGGATCATCAAATGATACATCACTATTCAGATCCGCATTAAAGAATGTTAATGTAATGGGTTCATCAGATTTTGAGCCTCCTGATGACTTATCTGTGTCACCGCTACATCCTGCAAGAGCAACACCTACAAATAAAACCAACATGGTTGACCACAAAGGCCATTTACGTTTAAACATTTTAATCCCCCTCATTTGTTATATTTATATCAAAAAATTGATACCTTACTTAACAGCTCCCAAAGTTAATCCTGTGACAAAATATTTTTGTAAGAAAGGATAGACCATCAAGATCGGAACAGTGGCAATGATTGTAATGGCCATTTTTAAAGACTGTGGATTAGTTTGTTTAGACACAAATTGAGCATTTTGTGAATTGATATCACCGCCAGATGAACTAGCATTATCTAATATTTTCATTAATTCATATTGCAAAGTTGTTAAGTTTTCATTTGATCTTGCATACAAATAAGTGTCAAACCAACTATTCCATTGTCCAACAGCTAAAAATAAAGAAATGGTCGCAATCACAGGCAATGATAATGGTAAGATAATGCGGCTAAAAATTGTAAAATCATTCGCTCCATCCATTTTCGCTGATTCTTCCAATGCCTTAGGTAGATTATCCATGAAAGAGCGGATAATAATTACATTAAAAGCACTAATTAACATCGGCAAAATATACACCATAAAATCATTGACAAGACCCAAATTCCGTATCAACATATAATCTGGAATCAATCCACCGCTTACAAACATTGTCAGCACAAGTAAAATTGCAACCGGCTTATTGAAAACAAAATCTTTCCGACTTAATGTATAGGCAAGCATTGTACTGGCAATAATTCCGGTTAAAGTTCCTACGACAGTTCTTGTCACGGACATGATAAAAGCTTGTAAAAGACGATCGTTACTACCAAAAACTTCTGTATAGTTTGCAAATGTAAAGTTTCTTGGCCAAATATAAATTCCCCCTTTAGCTGTGTCGACAGCATTATTCAAGGAAATAGCCAATATATTAAGGAAGGGGTATAGCGTAATAATAATGACTATAATCATGCAGATCGTTAGAATGAAATCAAAAAGCGTGATTTTCTTAAAGCGTTTCATTTTTGTTTTCTCCTTATCTTAATAGATTCCGCCATCCCCAGTTTTTCTCGCAATATTATTACAAATGACGATTAAAACGACACTAATAACCGATTTAAAAATCCCAATAGCGGTACCGAAGGAATATCGGAACATTCCGATCCCGTAATTTAGCGCATACAAGTCAATCACGAGCGATTTTTCAGCAACAATATTATTGCCTAATAGCATTTGTTTTTCGAAGCCAATATTAATTAAGTTTCCGATATTTAAAATTAATAACACTATAATAACCGGTCGAATACTCGGTAATGTAATATGCCACATTTGTTTCCAGCGACTGGCACCATCCACTTTTGCTGCCTCATATAATTGCGGATCTACCCCTGTCATCGCTGCCAAATAAATGATCGCATTCCAGCCGGTTTCTTTCCATACATCAGCTGTCGTGACAATTCCCCAAAACATATTCGGACTTGACATAAATCCAATGGGTTTGTCGATTAAATGAGTCGCCATTAATAAATTATTTACTATTCCTTCTGGAGCTAACATCGTTGTGACTATATTCGCCACGATGACCCATGAAACAAAATGGGGTAAATAAGAAATCGTTTGCGTTAATTTCTTGAATTTTAGTAATCTTACTTCATTAATAAGTAAAGCAAAGGCAATCGAGGTAGCCGTCCCAAAAATGAGGCCAAGAGCCCCCATTCCTAATGTATTTGTTAATGCTTGGTAAAAGATATCCTCTTTAAATAGTACTTTAAAATGCTTTAAACCTACCCAATCTTGATCAAAAAGCCCCTTAGCAGGTGAATAATCTTGAAAAGCCATCGTCCATCCGGCGAGAGGAATATACTTGAAAACGATTAACCAAATGACAAATGGAAGAGACATTAAGATTAATGCCTTTTGACTTTTGATTTTTTTCCACGTATTATTTAATGGCTTATTTGTTTTCCCTTTCAATTCCATAGCTGTTTTTGCCACATTTTTCCCCCCTCATCTACCAAATAATCTAATCAACTAATCCCTTATCTAGTATGCTAACTGAAATCGTTTTCCCTTTATACCTATTAAAAAAGTGTAAATTTCACGTAAAAATTAGACTTCTGCTTATATTCTTATTCATACAGCTCCGCCTTGCGGAATTTCGTTTCCTAAAACGATAAAGAAGCATTCGATTATTACTTTTGAAAGTAAGAATCAAATGCTTCTCTGCTGGTATCATGTTTGCTTGATCTTTTCAAGCATATTTTTAAAGACCGATTTTCCCAGTAAAAAATCTGCTTTTCCATTCAAAAATACCGCAAAGTTGTCCTGATCATAAGATACAAGTTCCACATTTATCTCGCTTTTATCCCCTTGGTCATCTCGAAAGATCGTGTAAGTCATAGTGGCTTCAGGAGTATGATACGTCGCATTCTTCACAACATCATGCACAGATAAGCCAGCAATATCTTTATATAAATTTCTAAAAATATCTTCCCCTACCTCTTGATCATTAATAAAAAAGACTGGAGATCCTTGTCCATCCTGATCAAATTGATGGTCAATTTTAATGACAATTTCCTGATCTCCATCACTAATTTGCAATTGATCCAGCACGTCGATTGCAATAATTTTTACGAATTTCTCGACCAGCTCAAACGCTTGTAATTGGTAAGGCTGTAAAACATCCTCCACAATCGTTCCAACTTGCTCACTATCACTTAATTTTGCATAACGTTTCCCGTCCCCAGTCTGATCACCAAGAATGAGGGTTTCCTCCCCTTCTTCGGATTGAAAAGTTAGTTTCATATCCGGCGTTTCTAATCCATACATTTCAAGATTTTTTTCCTCGCCAATGATTTCTTCCCATTCTAATTCCTCTATCCCATATATCATGTTGACAAGTGGATTATATTTCACACTATAGGAATTTCGATAAGGTTGATGTATATACCATCCACTCAAATTAGTTCGAACTTCTTCCTCTGAATAAGGTGAATCAGGTGAGAGTTCAATAGTTTCTTCAGCATCCTGAAGTGTGATGTGGTGAACTTGATCTGGTTGGATCGAAAGAACCGGCTGTGCTTGCTGATTATCCCGCGTTTCCCCCGCATTTTCTTCTGATTCCCGAGAAACCTGTTCCCCCGATTGGGATTCCTTTTTAGCTAAGATAACCAATAAGGAGCTGATAATCAGAAAAAAAATAATCAATAAACTGGTTGTTTTGATAGTAAGTCTTCGCAAAGTTGTTCCTCCATCCTCCTATCCTTTAGACATTTTCGACTCTAAATAGCTTAATGGTTGTTGTAAGTTTAACATCACAAAATAACCAATTAAGCTGATCGAAAATAAAACGCTAATACTCGGGAAAGTCCAATAAATAATGCCAAAGGCGATCAGACTAGTAATATTTAAAAGAGTTGCTCTGAAAAATTTGAAAACGGAATAGATCGAAATAATAAAGAGATTCTTCAATTTCACTTCAAATCTTGAAATAATCGGAAAAGCATAAATCATCATAAATACACAGACAACGAGCAATAGAAGAAATACAGGTGAAAAAATATTGCGGTTATTCGTGGAATAACCAATATCAATCGCCAAAATTAATAAAATGGTTAATTGAATCAACCAATATTTCATCGTTGTCCAAAAGTTAAGTGTATAGGCTTTAAAAAAGTCCTTTGTGACTTGAAGGTCTTTCTCTCTTACTAATTTTCCCATCGTTGAAAGTACAGCTGTTATTGCCGGCCCCATTGGGATTAACGTAATATAGAACAATAGAATATTTTCAAACACGAAGTCGGCTAAGTAAAACACGCTAAGAAATAATAGGTTAGATAGAATAAAGTAAAGATTCGTCATAAAAAAAAAATAAAGATACTTCATGATTATATATGCCGGTCTGTCGGTCACTGGTTTAGCCATGTTTATCCCTCTTCATTAGCTGGTGATTCCCTTTCGCTGTTTCATTTGATATTCCTTGGGACTCATATTTTCATACTGCTTAAAGTTTTTATAAAAATAATCAGCATTGGAATATCCAACTAATCTGGAAATCTCATTCACTTTGTATTTGTCACTCATCAATAATTCCTTCGCTTTGTAAATCCGTACTTGATGCAAATAAACGTTAAAATACTCTCCCGTTTCCTTTTTAAATAACTTTCCTAAATAGGCACTATTGTAATGGAATAAATTTGCCACATACTTTAAGCTGATATCTTCATTAAAGTAAATATGAATATATTCTTTCACCTTATCAACAATATGCCCTTTTGTTGGGGAACCACCATGGAGCGATTCACTAATTAGCAATAGTTCATTCACAATCAGTTGCATGATGCTCTGAAGATTTATTTGGCTATTTATTTTATTTTCCCACACATTTTTATCGACAATATTTATATCTAAGTAGTTTTCTTGGATAAAATCAAATAAAGAAACACACCATTCAAAGAGCTCTAATTTAATTCTTTCTTTTGAAAAGTGGCTGGTTCGGTAATAAAGTTCTAACTCAGAAACTATCTTTTTAATATTCCTTTTATCGCCAAACTCTATATAATGATAAAGCTTTCTTCTATTTTGTCCCTCATCTGGTTTCTTCATAACTTTCGTACAAGTTGTAAACTCCTGATAGTGCAAAATCTGCTTCTCACTGAAGCAAAAATGGAAATTCCTTAATTCTTTTATTTGCTTGTAAGCAGTGAATAATGCTTCTGGTCGGTCGATTACACTTGCAATCAGCAAAACAATTGTCTGGTTGCCATTTTCTCGAAACACCTTTCTCATTTTTGCCAAAAACAGCTTCATAAAAACAGGACTGTTCTGAATGAACAGCAAATGGTCAAAATCATCTTTTCTAATTAATTTTATATGTTCTGTATTTTCAGCTACCTTTTCCTTTAACCATGAATTATTACTTTGCTTCAAGTCGCCGCAAATTCGAACAAGCTGTAATTCCTTTCCCTTTAATTCTCTTAGTAAAGGTTCGTCCAAGTCGTCTTGCTTTCCCTCCAATAAGGCCCTTAATGTCCATTCCTCATTCAGTTTATTATAGGAAGCTAGTTGATCCTGTAGCTTCTGTTCCTCAATCCTTTCCTGTTCAATTTTACCAAGAACTTGGATTAACTCTGTTTCCACTATTGGTTTTAGTAAATAGTGCTCAATCCCTAAACCCATTAGTTTCTTCGCATAAGAAAAACTGGAATAAGCGGTTAAAATGATAAATTTAGTAGTGAAATTTTCCTTCTTTAACTGGCTAATAATATCAATCCCCGACAATCCAGGCATCCGAATATCAAGCATCACTAAATCCGGCTGATGTATACGAATCTTATTTAGACCATCTCGGCCATTGATCCCAACATCACAAATTTCGTAACCAAATTCATCCCAAGGGATGACATGCTTTAACCCTTCTTGGATAATCGGTTCATCGTCAATGATTAGTAATTTCCGCATCTGAATCCGGTCCTTTCTTTGAAGGTAAGAACAATGTTACAACTGTACCAATCCCATGATCACTCTCAATATCGACTCCATATGCTTCACCATAGTATAATTTAATCCTTTTATTGACATTATTCATGCCAATCCCACTACTGTGTCGCGTGTTGTCCTCTGATTCATCTAATCCTTTCTTTAATAAAATTAAGGCATCAGATGCGATTCCTACCCCATTATCTCTGACTTCGATCACAAGGTTATCAGCTGTTTTGAACACCTTAATTTTTACCATACTCGCTTCCATTTCTTGATCGATCCCATGAATGATGGCATTCTCAACAACGGGTTGAAGCAGTAATGGGAATATGTAATAGTCTTGAATATCACATTCAATGTCAATACTGAAATTAACCCTTTCACCAAAACGCATTTTCTGAATTTCTAAATATGTTTTGATTAAGTTAATTTCAGACTCTAATAAAATCGGTTGATCAGAGACTTCTAAACTGGATCGCATCATTTGACTAAGCAACATAACACTTCTTGCTACCTCTTGATCTTTACTAATCAACGCCTTCATACGAATCATCTCCAATGTGTTATAGAGAAAATGAGGATTGATTTGGCTCGCTAACATTTTAAATTCAGACTCTTTTTGTCTTCTTTTCCATTGTTCTTCATTAATTTTATGAATATATACTTCATTGATCAGCTGTTTAATACTATCAGCGGTCACCACTAAATCATCATACGCCTGCCCAATCTCATCACCACCCAAACTCCGCTCCTTGATGGTGAAATTTCCTTTCGCTATATTGTTCATGGCATTTCGAAGCAGATGGATCCGTTTGTCGAATGATCTAATAAAGAGACCTATCAGCGTGATCGAAATAATCAAACAAATCATCACAATCAAAAATCCATTATATAAAACGGTTTTTGAATCTTTAATCACATCATCAATCGGAATTAATGCTGTAATTTGGATTTGATTTTCTAGAGTTTTGCTAGGCTTAAAAGATCGTAAATAAATTTTATATTTTTCTTCCTTAAACTCTGTATCATAAATAATCGATTCTTCTTGTATATCGGCCTTTTTAATAAAAGAAGGCTCTTGTCCTAAATAACTCGGGTCCTTGCTATGAACAATTTTTTTATTATCTAGAGAAACAAACACATCAAATAACTCACTTTTCGAAATGGCTGTCAGATTATTAGGGGAAATCTCAATCGCTAAAACCCCTAATAATTCACGATCATCCCCATAAACTGACCGGGTCAGTGTTAGGTAGGCATTTTCCGTCCATTTGTCTTGCATATATTCCCAAGAAATCCGTCCTTGTCTCTCGACTGCATTTTGATACCAATCCTGATTCCTAGTCTCTTGATCTGCATAGACAAATTGCGAATTTGTAATCATTTCCTTTGTCATATAGAATCGAATATTTTCAATTTCATTGTAATAGCGTAAATAATTAGTAAAGATCGGATAGGCGGCATAAGCGTTATAAATTTCAAGATTGTTTTTGTATTCCTGTCCCAACACCTTCTTTAAATCATTACTAATGTAGATTTGATCTGAGATATTAATAGCTCGATCTAAAATGGTATTTAATCTCATTTCTAGCTTATCAACATTTGCATTCACTTCATTAATCGTATTATTAAGAACAACATCTCGCATACTGTAATTTAGGTATAATCCAATCAGTAGGATAGGAATGACAGTTACAACTAAATAAATGCCTAATAATTTAATTTTTACCTTTTTATTGGTAATCGTACCAGTTAATTTTATAAGATATTTCACTGCCATCACCTGACCCCCTAGACTTCAGATGATCATATCAACTACACCGAAACCATGTTTTTTTCTTAATGATATGCGCTTCCATTTCTCTCCCTCAGAACCATCTCTCTTTTTTAATTGTAATGTGTTGATTGAGACAGGTCCTTCCATTACGATAAATAGATCGTGTAAGTCTGCAATAGCTGTAAATGGCAATTGAACATCGATCCACTCTCCAGGATAGCTGACTGTAAATTCCTTCTCCGTTACTACCGCATGCTCAATCCGATCGATGCTCAGCTTTACTTTTCCAGGTCCTCCATCTGTAGTCACGCGCAATGTCAAGCAAAGTTTTTCAGCAATCATCTCAACATTTTCAAATGAGATCCATCCATTCAATCGATTTGTCACACAATTGAGACCATTTTCACCTTTATCCAGATATACACTGGCATAATCATTATAATTTTCAGCTTTCGTTACTTCTTTTAAGGAGCGGTGTGTGATATTATCCCCCTGAATTCGAATAAATTCTTTTAATCTTATATCTTCACTCGATGAACCGACAGAGAGAATACATGAACCTGTTTCTAACGTATATTGCTCTTCATTCACGTTCCAAACCAATAATTGATCCGCTTTCATTTTTAATGAAATTGTCTTTTTTTCAAAGGGATGCAACTTTATTTTCTTAAAGTCTACCAGCTGCTTACGTGGCCTTGGAAGAGCTGAACCTTGAACTGTGGCATACAATTGCACTACCTCATGGGTGGGATGCTCACTTGTATTTTCTATGCAAACTTGAGCAGAAACCAATTCGTTTTTTAAAAGCGTTGTTGTATCAAGTTGTAATTGATCATATTTACAGGTTGTATAACTTAATCCGTGACCAAAAGGGTATAAAACTTCTTCATCAAAGTATTGATACGTCCTTTTCGACTTTATTATATCATAGTCGAAAATTGTCGGTAATTGTCGAACGCTTTTATACCAAGTCATACTTAATTTTCCAGATGGTACTTCATCGCCAAATAAAATGGAAGCAATACTTTCCCCAAGCATTTGTGACCCATGGGAAGAATAGAGAATAGCAGGGATATGTTCCTGTGCCCAATTCACAGCTATGGGATAGCTACTAATCAGTACTAAAACCACATTATTATTTACCTTGTATACCTCTTCCAATAGTTTTTGTTGCTGCTTTGGCAGGATAATATCAGAACGATCCTCTGTTTCTCTACCGTTTAGCATTGGGTTATTCCCTAAGCAAACAATCGCCACATCGCTCTCTTTCGCAGCTTGGACCGCTTCATTGATACCTGATGATAGAATTTGCTTCTGAAAAACAGCTGGTTGGCTTCCTATTGTCAATCCATTGTCTTCTGTAACCTTTAATGATTCCCCCTGCCATGTGGATAGATGGTACATTCCCTTATTTTCATCTACTGGATGAAAGCCTATTTTTTCTCGAATAAACCAATTAAAAACCTCTTGACTATTTGCCTTAAACGTTGCATCCTGTTCGTTTTGGCATATATAACGCTGATTGGCTACATTTTTCAACAGATTTCCATTCCACCCCCATTCCTCTATCTCAAAAATATCTTTTTCTCCAATAGAATTAGCTTGAAATACTATTTTGTTATCTGCGGCCATTGTCATATAAGCTTCCTTGTCTAACGATTTCAGCGCTATTTTATCATTTCCTTTAACAAAGTTAACCATATAATTATGACATTTATTTTGAATCCCCATTAAAGGGGTAATTTGATAGGGAGAATAGCCTGTATACCAATCGCGGTAGACAATATCTGCCGTTGGCCCAATGACTGCAATTTTTTTTAGTTTTTCTTTTTGAAGTGGAAGCATCTGCCCAGCGTTCTTTAAAAGAACGATCGATTCATTCGTCGCTTCAAAAGCTAAATCCGCGTGTTCTTCAGAACATAATTTAGTTTGGTCCATTTGGAAATAAGGATTTTTACTCGTGTCACCATCAAAATGGCCTAAGCGGAAACGAACTTTTAACATATTACCAATCGCTTCGGTTAGCTCCTCCTCAGTGATCAATTGTTGTGTCAAAGCTTGCCGAGCCGCTTCTTCCACTCGTTCCTTATCATCTACAAAGCAATCAATTCCTTTTTTCAAAGCATCGGCTAAAGCTTCGGCGAAGGAGGAATAATACCCATATTCCTCAACATTCAAAGTCAATGCTCCGCCATCACACACAACAAAACCATCCATTTTCCATTGTTCCTTCACAATTTCCTTTATTTCTCGAATTTGCATCGCCGGAACACCATTAACCCCATTATATGCCGTCATCATTGACAAAGCCTTTCCTTCTTTAAAAGCAGGTTCAAAAGCTTTTAAATAATACTCATATCGATTACGGGGGTCAATGCTGTTTGAAATCCGCTCTCTGCCGTACTCGTTATTATTTCCATAGAAATGCTTAGGAGCTGCTACTAGTTTGATATAAAACGGGTCCTCTCCCTGCATTCCTTTAATCAGTTCGGTTGCTAGTTGCCCTGTTAAATAAGGATCCTCCCCGTACGCTTCTTCAGTCCGCCCCCATCTCGGATCACGCTCCATATCAATCGTTGGTGCCCACAGGGTTAAACCTGTTTTTTGTTGATTTTGTTCATAAAAAATACGCGCCTCATCGCCAATAACACTACCGACCTTTTTCATTAGCTCGCGATTCCATGTACTAGATAATCCAATCGGCTGTGGAAAAACGGTCGTCTTTCCTCCCTTTCTATCTACAACCCCATGAGCTGCTTCGCCGCCAACCTGGTATTCCTTGATATCTAAACGGGGAATGGCACTTTGTGATGTTGATAATAAGCTGATTTTTTCATCTTGCGTTAATAGCTCAAGTAAATGGGTTATTCTTGCTTCCAATGGCTCATTTATATCTTTGAATACTTGCTTTTGCTCCTTCATTGCTTTCCCCCTTATGATTTTGGTAGCTTGCCACAACATTTTGTCCATGGGCCACTTTTAGGTTTTGTTTTCATAGAACTTTTGACACCTAATATTAGCCGTTTACTCAAATGAACATCGATCGTCAAAACGCTTTCACAAAAATGATACTATTAATGATAGCACAGGGATTCATCAATAAATACACAACAAATTAGCTTGAAAATCATTCAAAATTAGTGTTTTTATCTCAATAAAGTGGACATTCTAGTGTTTTTTAATTAAAAAGATCTTCCTTTATCCAAACGTTTCGATTTTTTCGTTGACTGATTCAGATAGAGGAGCTAAGATGGGGTTAATTATGGAAGAGGTGGAAAAATATGATAAACGAGACATTACCTAAGATATGGTATGGGGGCGATTATAACCCAGAGCAATGGCATGAAGAAGTCTGGAATGAAGATGTTCGTATGTTTAAGTTAGCAGGTATAGATGTTGCAACTTTAAATGTGTTTGCGTGGGCTCATAATCAACCAGATGAAAATACGTATGATTTTTCCGGATTAGATGCGACAATCGATCGTCTATATAAAAATGGAATTTACACTTGTTTAGGAACAAGTACTGCCGCACATCCTGCTTGGATGGCAAAAAAGCATCCCGATGTTTTACGTGTGGATTACAATGGGAGAAAGCGTAAATTTGGCGGAAGACATAACTCCTGTCCCAATAGTCCAACATTTCGTATGTATTCGGAAAGAATGGTGGAAAAGCTTGCTGAACGATATAAAGATCATCCCGCTGTTTTAATTTGGCATATTAATAATGAATATGGAGGATATTGTTATTGTGATAACTGTGCGGAAGCATTCCGTGATTGGTTAAAAGGGCGCTACCAGTCTATCGATGCATTGAATCAATCTTGGAATACTGCGTTTTGGGGACATACCTTCTACGAGTGGGATGAAATAGTCCCACCAAATGTATTGAGTGAAGAATGGGACGGCAATCGCACCAATTTCCAAGGGATCTCTCTTGACTATCGACGTTTCCAATCAGATAGTTTACTAGATTGTTTTAAAATTGAAAGGGAGACTATTCGTAAGTATACGCCAGATATCCCGATTACAACAAATCTAATGGGGCTTTATCCAGAATTAGATTATTTCAAGTGGGGAAAAGAGATGGATGTCGTTTCATGGGATAATTATCCCTCCATAGATACACCAATAAGCATGACGGCGATGACGCATGATCTGATGAGAGGGCTCAAAAGTGGAAAGCCTTTCATGTTAATGGAACAAACACCTAGTCAACAAAACTGGCAGGCCTATAATTCGCTTAAACGTCCAGGAGTGATGCGATTGTGGAGTTATCAGGCAGTTTCGCGTGGGGCTGATACGGTGTTGTTTTTCCAATTACGCCGGTCTATTGGAGCAGCGGAGAAATTTCATGGGGCTGTGATTGAGCATGTAGGACATGAGCATACTCGCGTCTTCCAAGAAACAGCCGCTTTAGGCAAGGAATTAGGACAGCTCTCTGAGCAAATAATTGATGCACGTGTGGAAGCGAAGGTAGCGATTGTCTTTGATTGGGAAAACCGCTGGGGTATCGATTTAACAAGCGGCCCATCTGTGGCATTAGATTATGTAAAGGAAGTCCATAAATATTATGATGCTCTTTATCAACAAAACATTCAGGTTGATATGATCGGCGTTGAAGAGGATCTAGACAAATACGACCTTATCATTGCGCCAGTTCTATACATGGTCAAAGAGGATTATCATAAAAAACTAGAAAAATTTGTGGCGAATGGCGGTACTTTTGCGACAACTTTCTTTAGCGGTATTGTCGATGAAAATGATCTTGTGACAACAGGTGGCTATCCCGGAAAATTAAGGAAGCTATTGGGCATTTGGTCTGAAGAAATTGATGCTCTCCATCCAGATATATATAATCGTATCGTCATGAAAGATAAAACAAATCATTTAAATGGGGAATATACATGCAATATTCTTTTCGACCTCATCCATTCTGAGGGAGCTGAGGTTATAGCTGAATATGGAAATGATTTCTACAAAGGGATGCCAGCTGTAACTAGAAATCAATTTGGCTCTGGAGAAGCCTGGTATATCGCCTCCAGTCCAGATAGCGAATTTTTAAAAGGGCTCATTGCGGATCTCTGTGCAGATAAAGAGATTAAACCACTATTAACATCCGAATCTGGGGTGGAAGTCTCGAAAAGGGTTAAAGAGGGCCGAGATTATTTATTTGTTATGAATCATAATGATAAAACGAGCCAGTTTGAATTAGGAAACGAGCAAAAACGTGATCTTCTTACTGGTGAAACAGTCAATGGAATCGTATCAATTGAAGCCCATGCTGTCATGATTTTAACTGATAGTGACTAAAAGTTCTCTGAAGCTACGAAATAGGAAATCTATCTAAATTTTGCTTAACTTGCCAAGGCGACCGCTGTGGCAAGTTCTTTTTATTTCTGGCACTTTCGAATTGCTTTTATCCTAACGCTTCTCTCTTTATAAATTCATTAACAACACGGCCGTGGTCATCGTCCTTACGCTTTTCTCTTTAAATGATCAATAACGTCACGGTCGATGCTCTCGCCCTTACGCTTTTCTCTTTAAATGATCATTACCGGCACGGCAGATGCTCTCGCCCATACGCTTTTCTCTTTAAATGATCATTACCGGCACGGCAGATGCTCTCCTCCTTACCCTTTTCTCTTTAAATGATCATTACCGGCACGGTCGATACTCCCGCCCTTACGCTTTTCTCTTTAAATGATCATTAGCGTTACGGTCGATACTCCCGCCCTTACGCTTTTCTCTTTAAATGATCATTAGCGTTACGGTCGATACTCCCGCCCTTACGCTTTTCTCCATGAAACATCATTAGCGTTACGGTCGTGGCAGCCCGGGCAATAAAAAGACATAAAAATGGTCACATAGAGCTTTATGCAGCTGCTATGTGACCACTCCGTCGTTTCTTATTGTTCTGTCAGGATTAAAGGACCGTCCTTCGTAATCGCTAATGTGTGCTCATATTGGGCAGAACGCTTGCCATCCATTGTTCTCGCCGTCCAGCCATTATCATCCATTTTCGATTGCCAGACACCTTCATTTACCATTGGTTCAATTGTGATGACCATGCCTTCTTTTAAGCGCAGACCTTTTCCAGCTAGACCGTAATGGAGTATTTGTGGCGGCTCATGGAGAGTCGGGCCGATGCCATGCCCCGTGAATTCTCGAACAACGGAAAAGCCTTCTGGTTCTACATAAGATTGAATCGCATGACCAATATCGCCCAAGCGATTTCCGATTACAGCCTGTTCAATCCCTTTATATAAAGCATTTTTAGTGACTTCCAACAATGTTTTCGTTTCTTCAGAAACCTCCCCTACCGCATAACTCCATGCTGAATCAGCTAGAGCGCCGTTAAGGTTAACCACCATATCAACGGTCACAAGATCGCCTTCTTTAAGCGGTGTTTTACGTGGGAAACCGTGGCAGATTTCATCGTTGACAGACGCACAGGTGGCATACTTATATCCCTTATACCCCTTTTGCTCTGGAGTAGCTCCATGTTCCGCTAAAAATTTCTCTACGAACTGATCTATTTCTGCTGTCGTAACTCCTGGCTTCACAAGCCTTGCAATCTCTTTATGACAAGCAGCCAATACTTTACCCGCTTCATGCATTAATTGAATTTCTCTTTCAGTTTTTAATGTAATCATCGTCTTTCCACCTCATTTTTCCTAAAACCTCTCTATTCATTTTAATATTGATTGTCAACGAATACAAATGGAAAAAACGATCGCTCTTGAAACTAGGCCCTAACGGACAAACGTTGGACCAACCAATACACTTGGATGAATGCCTAATGCTAATTTACAAATATGTCCATAGCTCATTTCTTTATTCCTTGCTAAAAATTGTTTGAGAATTTGAAATGTATGATCAGCTTTTAATTTATCAATTTCTGCTTTGTAGACGGAGAATACATAATCGTTATGTGTATTCGTAATAAATTCACTCGGGTCTTCATCCATAATCATGGCTCCCATCAATTGATATTTATAATGCAATTGACGAGTCAGTTGAATGATATTTATAAATTTATGAAATAGTGTCGGCCTAGTTTTATTTAAATTCTCAATTTCATATTTTGCCTGCATTAAATCATGTAAACATGGTGCTACTAACATTTTATTGATCTCCTTTTTTCATTATTTCCTGGTTAATCCCATGGCTTTGTTAACACTAAGTTTTCTACAAGTTCTTTATTTTTTTGTCTTTTTAGTTTGCGAATTTGTTCTCGCTCTTTTCCTGTTTCAAACAAATATTTTTCTTCTTCTGTTTCTGGGATAATTTTCGCGACTTCCAGTGGTTTTTTGTCCCCACCTAATGGCACAAAGGTTAGAAAGGCTGTAGTGGCAATTCTACGAAAGCCTGTCTCTAAATCTTCTGCAATCACCTTACAGAAAATTTCCATTGATTTTCTTCCTGTATAGCTTACAAAGGATTCAATGCAGACAGAATCTGATTGACGAATAGGGTCGATAAAATTAACAGAATCTGTTGACGCAGTCACGCATTCTTTGACTCTCGCATGCCTTCTAGCTGAAAGTGTCGCACAAGCATCCATTTTCTTCATCAGTACGCCACCAAATAATGTATGATAATTATTCAAATCATTAATCAAAACTTGATCTGTTTGAACTACACGTGTTTCTTTCACTTTTTTAGCTTCCATTCATACCACCCTATAACAATTTAAAAGAAAAGGATTCATCCCCTTCGCATAACGATGATTATAATCCTGTCGACTATATTCGTAAAATGCCATTCATTCATAGCCTCTATAACATTTTTACATGGAATCGCTCTCATTTAAGTAGCAGCATTCCATAAAAAAAGCTGTTCAAAATCCATGAAACTGGTTTTGAACAGCTACTTTTTCGAATACGTGCAGAGTGGCTAACTCATTCTATGTATGTTTTATCCGCATTAACTTTGACTTCGCAAATTGGATAAATTCTTTTGTAAGTGGAGAAAGATAATCATCTTTTTTCCATATGAGTGCCAAATTCCATTCAATAGTGGGATGAACAATTGGGATGGTTTTAATTTCGCTTGTTAGTTCTTTACCTGTACTTTCTGGCAATAATGTAATACCTAGGTTGTAGGCAACCATTTCTTCGATAAAATCTAATTGCGATGTTTCAGAGATAATTTCCGGACGAAATCCAGCATGCTCACATGCTGTTAAAACAAGATTCCGCATCTCAAAGTCTTGATTAAACATAATAAATTTCTCTGTCTTTAATTTTTCTAATGCCACATTCTTCTCACCAACTAGTCGATGGGAAGATGGTACAAATAATTTCAGTTTTTCATTGACGAAAGTAAAATACTCTATGTTTTCTCCCTTACCTGAGAATACAACGACACCTATATCTAATTGGTTATGGACAATTTTTTCCTCAATTCCTTTTGAACCATCTTCTTCCAATTGAAACGTCACTTCGGGATATTTCTGATGAAAAGTAGACAAAATCTCTGAAAAAAAGAATGAGTTAATAATTGAAGGTAGTCCAATACGAATATGACCTTTCTTCAATGTCAATAAATAATCAAGATCTGTATGCAGGAGATCAATCTGCTGATGAATGATCCTTGCATGCTTTTCTAAGACGTGCCCAGCATCTGTTAACAGTAACTTTTTTCGCGATCGAATAAATAAAGGTGCTCCTATCTCTTCTTCCAAGGACTTAATAATTCTACTTAATGCTGGCTGAGTAATATATAAATTTTCTGCGGCATTTGTAAAATTTCTAGTGTGCGCCACCTCCAAAAAATAGCGTAGATGTTGCGTTTTCACAATAACCACCGCCTGTTTAATTGTTTTAGGAAATCCTTTCCTCACTATATAGCAAAGGTTGATAGCCTCTTTTTGAAGGAATGTACTACCGTACTATAAACGATCAGACATTTTTTGGCAAAATGGTTGAATAAAAGCGTCTTGATCTAGGAAGAATGATAAAATTCGCACCGTCCTGGCGGCAGACTAAAATCACGACATAAACTAGATATCCACAAGCTAAGAATTTTAAAGTTTTCTAAACCAGAACCAAGATGATTTTACCCTTAGTATGAGCGAAACATAAGCTTTGAGTATTTGTTTTATATTTTATAAGGGATAATGCCAATGAAAAAATAAGCTGAAAACAACGAAATGGCAACAACCGTAAGAAATACGATATCCATTTTTGTATAGATGGTAGGATAATAATATGTTCGGCTTGCATTCATTTGAAATCTTTTCGCTTCCATTGCAACAGCAACCCTTTGGGCTCGACGAATGCTTTGGGCAAATAAAGGCACCATAAACATCCGCAAACGCTCATATCCCCCTTTTATGCCTCCTGAAAAATGCACCCTTCGGACTTTTAGAGCATCTGAACGTGTCTTTAGTTCCTCTACAACCATCGGCAACAATCGAATCGATGCAATGAAGCTATAAGCATATTTGGGTGTAAGCCTACATTGCTGCATTAAGGCATAAAAAAGCATAATTGGACGGGTGGTCAATAAAAATGTTAAACTAATCATCCCAAAGCAAAGGGTTTTGCACCCCAATAACAAACCATGATAGATGCTTTCTTCAGAAATTTTTATAAGGCCCCAAGACCACCACACATGTACTCCTTTGCCAAATAAAATCATCGTTAAGGCAGATGAAAAAAAAGATAGAACCATCGGGATCGAAAAAAGGCTTAACTTTTTCCAAGAATAACCACTCCATCCGTATAGAAGGATGCCATATAGAACAGTTAAATGAAAAACAAATGGGAGATTTCGCTGAAAAAGAACGATAAGCAACAGGAGAAAGAATAGCACAAATTTTAAAGCAGGATTTACTCGATAAATCCATGTTTCTTTAATTGGAGTGAACAGCTCCTGCATAAACTCGCTCCTTTCGAGGATTTTGTTGGAAAACTTCAGCTAACACCCCTTGATCAATTCTCCAAACCTCGGTAACAAAATGTTCAACAATCTGCTCATCATGCGTCACCATGATAATCGTGGTCCCTTCCTTACGTAGCTTCTCCAATTGTTCCAGAAGCATAAAGGTATTTTTCGCGTCTTGTCCAAACGTTGGTTCATCTAGTATTAACACCTTCTCTCCTGTCCCAAAAGCAGTGGCAACACTTAAGCGTCGCTTTTGCCCCATTGATAATTGGAAAGGATGACGTTTTTCATTCGGTGGAAGCTGAAATTGTTCCATCCTTTGTTGAATTTTTCTTTGTAGTATATCTTCTTCCGCTCCCTTTAATCGTTCTGAAAAAGCAAGTTCATCCACAACCGAATTCGTCACAAATTGGAGCTCAGGATTTTGAAAAACGAGCGAAAGGCCAGCTGGCAAAGTCCTTTTACGCTTTTTCCATTGAATATTTTTTCCCTCTAGCTCATATTGACCTGTTGTATGCAATAATTGCATTAAGGCTAATAAAAACGTACTTTTCCCCGCTCCATTTTCTCCAATAATGCCGATCCAACTCCCTGGAACTACCTCAGCCTTAGGGATTCGGATTTTTACTTCTTTGCCTCGGTAACCGCTAAATTCATCAAGCTTAATCACTGGCTGCGCGGCCGCACGATTTAAACATTCTTCTTCTCTCGCTGTTTGAAGACTTACATAATCTGGTGACAGTAAATACTCTTTCCAAACTTGAGGATACCAAATCCCATATTGAATCAATTCCTGTTTATAAAAGCGGAAAATATCTTCCGGGCAGCCCTCTGCTAGGATTTCTCCATTGTCTTTAAAAAGCACGACATGGTCGACCCAATCAGCAATCTGGTCAATTTTATGCTCGACAATTAGTACTGTTTTCTCTGCCGCCACCTCTTGGACTGATTGCCAAATTTGTTTTACCCCATCAGGATCTAATAAAGCCGATGGCTCATCAAGAAATAATACCTCTGGTTGAAGTAATAACACTGAGGCCAGCGCCAATCGTTGTTTCATCCCTTGTGACAAATCATGAATCTGGGTATGAATAGGAAGTCCCTGTAACCCAACCATTGCAAGTGCTGTTTGAATTTTTTCATCCATCTCGCTTCTGGGAACCTGGAGATTTTCCAATACGAATGCAAGCTCTTCATCCACATATGGCATACAAAATTGCGTATCAGGATCTTGAAAAACAAATCCCCATGATTCGGGTAATTGGATTGCCTCATATTTAAGTGGAACCTCAATTGAATTAGGTATAATTCCACTCAAAACTTGAAGCAAGGTCGATTTTCCACAGCCACTTGGGCCAAGTAATAAGACCTTCTCCCCCAAGGAAACCGAAAAGGATAGATCTTTAAATACGAGAGATTGTTCGTTTGGAAATTTCAAACGGAGATTTGTGACTGCAAGCGCATTTGTGTCTTGTTGTTTTTCCATATGCCGACTCCTTTTTTCCATGCTATCAATCTAGTGCATAGTTAAGCTCATACTTAGCTTCCAGCTAACTGATCGCTTGTTTTCTACCTATTTATCTAATGCTGTATATTCTTCCTTCGCAACAGGGCGAATCAAATTCGTTACACCTGTGGCTTCTAATGCTAGAACAATATAATAGGCAAATACGCCAGTAAATAGGAAGGCACTTATCACACGTAATCCGTATTTGACGAAAAGTGCCCATGCCTCAAGATTCGCGTATCCATAAAACAAATCTAACAAGAAGCCTGCGGCGCAAGACATAACACCAGCTAATCCAGCAATGACCATTCCAAAACGTCTGTATCGAAAAATAGCAAATAATAACTCGGCACCTAGCCCTTGTATAAATCCATAAATCAAGACTTCAATTCCATGCCCAATGAAGGCGGATAGTCCTGCCGCCGCAATACTTGCAAGTAAAGCAACACCTGGCTTGCGAATAAGTAGAAAAGCAAATGGTCCAACCATAAACCACATTCCGTAAAGTAATTGCCGGGCAACTGGCAGCATTGGCTTAATCATTGTGTATAAATCATCCCAAAATTTCATCGTTATCCCAAAGACAACCCCAAGCATGACAGTAATCAATAAATCTGTAAATTTTAATTTCTTCAACCTTCTCCAACCCCTTCTTTTTTAAAAAATACAAAAAAGCCGTCTAAAAATGCGCAGACGGCGAGAAGGGCCCTGTGATCAATTGATCATTCTCTACGCTGGCATTACCCAGATCAGATTAACGGTCAGTAGCGGATTATAGCTACAATCTCAGCCTGATTCCTCAAGCACCCGTGACGGACTTTTATGTAATTAGCCTTACTATACAATAGTTTAAGAGAGGAAGCAATTTTTTCTTAAAATTTAGTTATATGAATCAATTTCATAATCCCATTTGTAAAAAACTATTTTGTTCAATATAACTTGTAATAAAGTCTGTAAACACAACGTAAGAGCCTATACACCGTTGTTTTGAAGTTTACAATAAATATTTGAATTACAATAACGTTCGTGTTTTATTTTTTGATCCATAATTATTTCTCCACTAGGGAATACATTGTTCTTTTTGAAGCTTAACATTTCAATAATGTCCCAGCCTAACAAGCAGATGAGCATGTGCTGATCGCCTTTAAAAGCAATTCTATTACATGGACCGTTTGATGTTACAGCATCATTCGGTCTTTTAGTGAATCATGATTGTACATACTATTCACCGATATGCTTTCCTACCAAAATATCTAAATCAATTGTGATGTCAAGGGATGAGTGTTCCATGAATGCTTCCTTAAGATCGGGAGCTGCTGACCATGAGAGCGGGGTCATCCTCACCAAATTTTCTAGCTCATTCTTCGTAAGCTTCTTTGTCTCATGGAAACGAATCTTCTCCACAACGTGAAAGTGCTTTTGAAATAAGGAGATTGTATCTTCGTTGCTGTACTCCCTCTTTTCCTCCTGTACAAACAAGGCTTCACGTAATTCTTTTAAATAATTAGCACGTGGAACGACCTTTATCACGAGTCCATTTTGGCTTAAAACTCTTTTAAATTCCTGATAATTGGAAGGGGACAAAATATTTAGGATGATATGGACCGAGTGATCCGCTAACGGCAAATGGGCCAAATCTCCAACTAGCCAAATCGGTTGTTCATACTGTTTCGCTGCCATGCTGACCCCCTCTTTGGAAATATCAAGACCGATCCCATTCAGCTGTAAACCTATTGATTCATCCAGAACTTTTTGTAAATGCGAGCCTTCTCCGCACCCTAAATCAATCATGAGAGTATCTGGTACATCGATATATGTTTGAATCAGTCGAGCAATCACCTGATGGATGGAGGTATATAGATTACTTTCCATAATAATCTTCTGTCTTGCTGCAAATAGTTCTGTTTCATATTGACTTTTAACAGAATGTGGCAATAAATAAAGATACCCTTGTTTGGAAAAATCAAATGTATGATGCCGCGTACACACAAGACTCTTAAGCCCCTCAACCTCCATGGAAGAACCACAAATTGGACATTTGAAGGCTGAGACTAGTGCAGACACATGCTCCGCACTTTGAATTTTTTTACTTTTTTTCAATCAAGCCACTCCTCCATCTCTTTTCTTCTCTTCAGTTTAGTATAAATGGACGCTTTATTCCACATCTCCCCATTTTTCCCGTAGTTGTTGAATCTCTTGTTCGTGCGGGCATTCTTCCTTTGGTGTTTCTAAAATAAAAGGGATATCTTGCAACTGCGGGGTTCTTATCAGTTGTTCAAATTGATCTTCCTTGATAAAACCGCCGTCAAAAATCGGGGCATGTCTGTCTTTACCGAGGCGGGTTGGATATTTGGAATTATTGAAATGAATCACTTCTAGTTCTTCAAAGTAACCGATGGCTAGTCCCTTATCCAACACCTCCTGCCAATTCTTACCTGTCCATAATCCTGAGGCAAAAGCATGACAAGTGTCGAAACAAAAGCCAATTTTTTCTGGATATTGACTAAGTGTCCGGACTTGCACAAGCTCCTCTAAGGTTGTTCCCATACTTCCAGGCACGTTCGCATTATTTTCGATTAAAAGTTTCGCTTCTCCATCCCATTGTTGAAGAATATCATCTAGCATTTGTATCATCAATTGATAGCTTTTGAGTGGATCAGCCTGATTAAGCGGCTTGCCAAAATGAACGACAACACCTACTGAACCGCAAGCATCCGCGATTTCCAGATCATTCAACAAGGAAACGATCACATTTTGCCGCTTTTGTTGACTATGGGGAACTAAATGACTTGGATAAGGTGAATGACTGACAGATATCAAGCCGTTTGCTTTACAAAAGATTTTACAGCGTTCTGTATCTTCCTTACTAAAGTTCTTGATACCAAGACTGCGCGGATTCTTAGGGAAATATTGAAAAGCTGATGCATTCATTGCAACAGCCTGCTTAGCCGCTCCTATATAGCCTTGTTTAATTGAAAGATGACATCCAAATTTCATTCACACTTCCTCCTATCTTACTTTTGGCAATCTGGACAATAAAAGGTGTTTCGCGAAGAAATTTCTGTTTTTACGATCGACTTCCCGCAACGTGGGCATGCCTGCCCTTCACGATCATGTACATACATTTTTTCTTTCGCACCCCCTGTTTTTGGATCACCTTGATAAAAAGGTTCATCCATATAGCCTCCTGATTGGATCCCCTGCCGTAAAATCGTTTGGATTGATTGAAACAAACGAACCTTTTCTGCTTGATCCAGTTCAGTCACTTTTCTTTCTGGCAACAACCCGGCATGCCAGAGAATTTCATCTGAATAACGATTGCCAATTCCCGCGATAAATTTCTGATCGATCAACGCAGTTTTCAAAGAGCCTCTTTTTGTTTGAAGTAGCTTTAGAAAGGTATCAAGAGAGAAATTCGGATCAAGCGGTTCTGGTCCAAGTGGTTCTAGCTCTTCCTCCAGCTGCTCAGTTGATAGATTATGCAGATACCCTAATCGCAGCCCAATAAAATATAGATGCTGATCACCAAAACTTAGTTGTACTTGGACGGTGCGATTTGGCTTTTCATCCGTTTTCCCGTAAAATAACCAGCCGCCAAGCATGAGATGCAACAGTAAATGATCACCATTTTGCAAATGGAAAATCAAATATTTAGCTCGACGGCTCACCCCTTTAATCTGTTGATTCGACACTTTTTCGATAAATAGCTCTGCTGGTAGATTGATCGATTTTTCACGTTGAATCGCCACTGCAGTAATTTTCTTCTCTTGAATTTTATCTTGTAATAAATGCTTATAATTTTCCATTTCTGGTAATTCTGGCATATGTAATCCTCCATTTTCATTATATCTTCTCATTATTCCTCAACCTAGGGAAAAAATAAGTAAGTTCCGCTTGACCTTGACGTTACGTAAAGGTTTATGATTGGATCATCAGGAGGTGATATGAATGGAATACACCATTAGCAGATTGGCAAAATTAGCTGGAGTCAGCACACGAACCCTGCGCTATTACGATGAAATCAATTTGCTGAAGCCAGCTAGAATCAATAGCTCCGGTTATCGCCTCTACGGGCAGAATGAGATTGATCGCTTGCAACAAATTCGTTTTTTTCGCGAACTTGATGTTGATTTAGATACAGTCGTGTCGATTATAAATGACCCTCAATTTGATAAAACCGTGGCCTTACAGCAGCATTATGCACAGCTCGTGCACAAACGGGTCCATTTAGACCAATTGCTCCAAATGCTTGAAAAGACAATTGCACATGAGAAAGGAGAATATTCAATGACGAATAAAGAGAAATTTTCCGCTTTTAAGGAAAAAATGATTGAAGAAAATGAAGAGAAATATGGCGAAGAAATCCGCGAGAAATATGGGGAGCATACCATTGATGCGTCCAATGCAAAATTACGCGGAATGTCTGAAGAGGACTACACCGCTATGCAAACGTTGGAAAAAGAGTTCTCAATACTTTTGCAGCAAGCACTTGCTCTAGGTGATCCACACTCCCATTTAGCCCAACAAGCGGCAGCGAAACATAAAGAGTGGCTCCTGTATTCCTGGTCGAACTATTCAGAAGAGGCTCACGCTGGACTTGCTGAAATGTATGTTGCAGATGAACGTTTCCAAGCTTATTATGACAAAATTGGAGATGGAGCTGCTGAACTTCTTCGCGATGCGATACAGGTTTTTCTGAAAAAAAATAAAAAGTGATCAGACAGCTATTTACCATCCCCTTTCAATACTTTATGTATGAATTGAAAGGGGACAATTTCAACTTCCATCCATTATAAGGAATAGCTATTTTTTTAATTATCTCTTTACTATATTAGCGTATTAAAGGTATAATAGTGTTATGCTAAAATAGTTCTTGGAGGGAAAATATGATTGGGATTATTGATTATGGAGCCGGAAATTTACATAGTGTTGAGAAAGCGATAAAAAAATTAGGTTACCAAACAAAATTAATCAGTGAAGCTTCTGAATTCAAAGGAGTAGATAAGCTAATCTTTCCTGGTGTCGGGAATGCCAAGCAAGCGATGAAGATTATTCAATTAAAAGGACTCCATCAGCCGATTCAAGCAAGCATTGATAACGATATCCCTTTTCTCGGTATTTGCCTAGGCATGCAGCTATTAATGGAATATAGTAAGGAAAATGAAACAGAATGCTTATCCATTTTCCCTGGAGATGTTCTCCCTTTTCAAAAAAAGGTTAAGGTCCCCCATATGGGATGGAATGAAGTGCATCAGGTTCAGCAGCATCCTATTTTCCAGCAAATTCCTGATCGCACTGACTTTTACTTTGTTCATTCTTTCTTCGTTTCCCCAGCTCGAGAAACGGACAAGATTGGGACAACAGATTATGGACATGACTTTTGCTCAATTATTGGCAAAGACCATGTTGTCGGTGTACAATTTCATCCAGAAAAAAGTGCTGAAGCTGGATTAACACTTCTACAAAATTTTTGCGGACACTTCTAAGGGGGACACTTTTCTATGTTAAAAAAACGAATCATTCCAGCTATTGATGTGGCGAATGAGCAAGCTGTCAAATATGTGCAATTTCGCAACCCAACGGTTATTGGCGATCCTGCGGAACTAGGGCAGAAATACGCTGAACAAGGAGCAGATGAGATTCTTTATCTAGACACGACTGCTTCCTTACATCAGCATGAGGTTAGATATGATTGGATCCGCCGAGTAGCCGAAAATGTCTATATCCCCTTTTCTGTTGTTGGAGGGATCCGCTCCATCGATGACTTTAAACAAGTACTCAGAGCTGGAGCAGATAAGGTTGGTGTCAATACAGCAGCTGTCAATCGCCCAGAATTATTAAGTGAAGCAGCTGATATCTTTGGCAAACAATGCGTCGTACTAGCTCTGGATGCAAAGCCAATAAAAAGTGAAGATAATCAGATGCTACGTTGGGAAGTGTATACCCATTCTGCCCATCAAACAAGTGGACTTGATGCGATTGAATGGGCGCAACGAGCAGAAGAGCTTGGAGCTGGTGAGATTGTTTGTACAAGTATCGATCGGGATGGGATGAAAAACGGCTATGATATTGAATTGATGAAGGCACTTACGGAAGCAGTACGTATTCCTGTTATTGCATCAGGAGGAGCAGGCCATGTCTCTCATATACAAGATGTGTTTGTAAACGGGCATGCAGATGCAGCTTTAGTTGCTTCTTTATTACATTATCAAGAACTGACCGTAACAGAAATCAAATCCTATTTACAGGGAGCTAACATTCCTATACGAGTAGTATAGAATGAAGAGGCTGGGACAAAACTCAAATGTTAAACTAAAGAATGAACAATTCATTCCCTTAGCGAAGTATACTCCCGGAGCGGGAACACACACTTTTTTCCTTTGGTCTCAGCCTCTTTCCTACGATTAGTCGAGAAACATTAATTTTAAGTTGTTTTATGTGCATGAGAAATAAGCCTCAGATATCCACTTTTTAAACTGAACCTCTTTTTCCTTCAAAAAATAGCTGGATGATCTCTTCCCTTCTTGGCCAATTGCTCATATATATCATACAAAGTTAAACAACCTACTTCATTGAGCTTTTCCACGTAAAAACACCATAGTTCAGCTGTCATTCGTGCATCCTCCAATGCATGATGCCTATTTACAACTTTAACTCCTGCGTATTGACAATACTCGTCTAGTGTAATCAAATCATGATCCGTCTCAATCAGTTTAAACACAAGGGATGTATCGACAATTCTGTGTGTCCAAACCTTTTTGAATAATTTCCAATGAAAATACTGTAAAAACCTTTTCTCATGTACCGCATGATGATCAACTAGGGTACTTGTTTGTACAAATTGATAGAATTGAATAAGGACATCAGAAAGAAGCGGGGCTTTTTTTAAATCGTCTTCTCTCAACCCCGTCAAATCTTGAATATCCTGCGAAAGAGCTTGATTATAATGGACGAGGGAATAAAAAGTTTCCCTCTCTTCCCTTAAATGATGATTAATCTTCACTGCACCGATGGAAAGAATTTGATCGCCTTGTTCTGGAGAAAATCCGGTTGTTTCTATATCAAATATGACGATGTCCATTTGCTGGAGCGGAATATATAAGCTTTTTTCTCCTTCCAACTCTTTTTGTAAATTTCTTACATAAGCAAGATGCTGGGCGGTATTTTTTCCAATGAATGGCGTATACATAGCCGAAGTCCACCTTCGATTGATTTGTTTGAACCATTGAATCAGCGGATTAACGTTCATTTTTAGACACCCATCCAACATTCGCTTCTACAAATCGAAGCAATTTATTTAGATCTGTTAAGATTCGTTTTACTTCATGTTTTTCTTGCTTATTTAAATTTCGTACATTCAGATATCGAGCATCTTCATACTTGAAGCCCACAGAATATTTTAAACGATACTTCATTAATCTGCGAAAATTCTTCTGATGAATCAGTAGTATCATTTTATACTCCTCATAGGTAGAGAGAGATTTCATTCTAGACAATGTGGAAGAATCAAAAATATTCTCTTTTATTGCTAGTAACCGAATGGCATTCACATAGGGTAGATATGCTTGCTGTTTTAGGTCAATACATCCCGTATATGCACCATGTTGAATGGGTAAAAATTGATGAAATAGCCCAATTGCTTTCATTGTATAGCTCGTATTTTCATACAGTCTTCTTAATAAATATGGATATTCCTGAACTTTTTTAAGAAGCAATTTCTTTAACTTAATAATAATACGATCATTTGCATCAATCGCTCTCGCATCAAAGAAAATTAATACATATCGAAATGACTGCCATGTATCTTCCTTGAACCACTGGTTAATTTGTGCTTCCCATTCTTTTAACGATTTGCACCATAATGGATTGGAGCTCATGACATTCCCTTCGCAAAGTGGATAACCGATCCATTGTAGACTTGTCGTAAGTCGTCTTCCAAGTTCAAGGAAATAAGTAGCGCTATCTTTATTCTCACAGGTATATACAATGCCATGGTCTTGATCGCTAAGATATGCCTGTTCACATCTTCCAGAACTCCCCGTAACAAACCAGGTAAACCGACACGGAGGAATTCCATGATCTCTCGTCATCTCCCTTAAGGTTACATCAAATATTTGCTTTGTTACATAATCATGAAAATCTTGTAATGTATCAGATTGGCTCTGATAAACTACAAAATTAGCATCGATCCATTGTTTGATTGATGTATAGTTAGCACAGACATCCTGCATCCTTAGACACTTCCTTTATTCGGTCAACTCCAGCGCTCCTCGCTCATTCTCCTGTTGGAAACTATCCCGCATTCACTGACTGTAAGATCCCCACTTCAAGAATTAGCAGAAAAACCTAGAATTGTAAGTGGGGGATCAACCTAGTAAAAATCCGATTTGTTCAGGCCCACACGATATTGGTCACAAAGGCGTTGCAATACGTGTTGCGATCTTAGCCTTTGATCGATTTCAATCAGAGGGTGATGAAGGAACCCCTTCACTGATTGAAGTTTCACTTCTATATGCATCCAGAGATAAAATCGTTTCTTCTTTAACATGGAGTGATTCCATGAAAGCTCGAAAGGTATCTACAGAAGTAAATAATGGAATATGATAACGTAATGACAATTCCCTCATAAGACTTCCAAGTTTCTTTTTTTCGTTGCCGTATGTTGGAATGATGACAGCGCCAGCAAATCCTTGTTCTTTAAATAATTGCTCTAAGCTGGTTTTATCCTTTTCAACGAAGACGACATCCACTTCATGCTGCTGTAAAAACTGGGCCGTACCCCTGGTAGCGAGCAAATTCAAATTTGCAGCTGCCCATTCATCTTTCTGTATAGATAACCACGCCTCTTTTTCCCGATCCGATACAGAACAAAAAATCGTCCATGGTTGACTACTGTTTCCCCTATCGGGTTGTTGATACATAAGGGCTTTCTTCAATGCGTGCTTCCACGTTAAGCCAAGTCCCAATATCTCACCTGTTGATTTCATTTCTGGACCTAGTACTGGGTCAACATGATCTAATTTATTAAAAGAAAATATCGATGACTTCACAGCAGTAAATGTGGGTTCTTCTGCTAACCCTGCTTTTTTTAAAACTGCTCCTAACTGAACAGCCACAGCCAGATCGATAATCGGGATTCCCGTCACTTTACTGAGAATAGGCACTGTCCTTGAAGCTCTCGGATTCACTTCTAAACAATAGATTCGATCTTCATGGATAACAAATTGAATATTTAGTACTCCAATTATCCCTACTTCTCTACAAATTTTCTCTGTATACGTGATGATTTGCTTCTTTTGCAAGGCACTTAACGTTTGGGGTGGATAAAAACTTAAACTATCCCCAGAATGTACACCTGCTCGTTCAATATGCTCAAAAATCCCTGGAATAAAAATACGTTCCCCATCACTGATTCCATCCAGTTCACATTCCAATCCAGGTATATATTGGTCGATTAATAATGGCCAAGAACAGTCATGCATAGAATGCTTTTGATAAATATATTGATCGATTTCATCATCATTATATAAAACTAACATGGACTGTCCACCAATCACATACGATGGCCTAACGAGGACGGGGTAACCCAATTGATTTGCAATCGTTTTTAAATCTGCCAACGAATGCGCTACCTCCCCCTCAATATGGGAGATATTTAGTCGATCTAAGAGCTGGTAAAATTGTCGTCGATCTTCCAGTATATCGATGGTTTCTAGTTTAGTCCCAAATAATTTGATGCCTTCTTTGTGTAATTCTACTGCTAATTGAATAGCTGTCTGACCGCCAAACTGAATAAACACACCTTCTGGCTTTTCTTTTTGAATAATAGGCAGAATATCTTCTATGGTTAATGGTTCAAAGTATAATTTATCAGCAATCGAGTAATCAGTGCTTACTGTTTCTGGATTATTATTCACCACAATTGTTTCATAGCCTTGTTTTTTTAATGCAAGAACGGCATGCACGCAACAATAGTCAAACTCAATCCCTTGCCCAATCCGAATCGGTCCAGAACCAAGAACCATTGCTTTTTTTCGATCAGAATTTTCTACTTCATCCGTCCCTTGCCATGTTGAATAATAGTAAGGAGTTTCTGCCTCAAATTCACCAGCACATGTATCCACTTGTTTGAAAACTGGGGATAGTCCCAGCGCTTTTCTTTGCTCTCGAACTTGTTTTTCACTACATCCAGTTAACTCGCCAATATATCGGTCACTCAATTGCCATTTTTTTGCCTGTTTGAACAGTGCATAAGGAAGTTCAGAAATGGAATAGGGCTGGATGATGGCCTCCAATGCAATCATTCCTTGAATTGTATCAAGTGCTATTCCTCTTCGAATAGCTTCTGCGATGGCAAATAATCGTAGATCGGTTGCTTCTTCCATATGCTGCTGTAATTCAAGAGATGATTGTGTTTTGATCAGCGGATGGGAAAGACCATAAGCTTTATATTCTAATGAACGCAATCCTTTATTTAACGCTCCTTCAAATGACCGGTCAATGGCCATCGTTTCGCCGGTTGCTTTCATTTGTGTACCTAATTGCCGGTTGGCATCAGGGAACTTGTCAAAAGGAAAACGGGGAAGCTTAACAACAACATAATCAAGGGCCGGTTCAAATGAAGCAAAGGTATTTCCTGTAATCGGATTGAAGATTTCATCCAAATGATAGCCTAGCGCACATAAAGTTGCGATCCTGGCGATTGGATATCCTGTAGCTTTAGAAGCTAATGCAGAGGAACGACTTACCCTTGGATTTACTTCTATAATATAGTATTGATTGGAGTTAGGATCGAGGGCAAATTGAATATTGCAGCCGCCAATGACACCTAAAGCCCGAATAACTTTTAATGAAGCATTTCGAAGGATTTGGTATTGAACGTCGGATAGTGTTTGGGTAGGAGCGACAACAATCGAATCCCCTGTATGCACGCCTACTGGATCGAGATTTTCCATATTGCATACAATGATACAAGTGTCATTGTCATCTCTGATAACCTCATATTCTATTTCCTTCCACCCTTTGATGCTACGCTCAACAAGGACTTGATGAATCGGACTTAAAGAAAGACCACTTGTTAATATACTCTTCAATTCCTCATCATTTTCGGCAAATCCACCTCCTGCCCCTCCCAATGTATACGCGGGTCGAACAATAAGAGGATATTCTACCTCTTTCACAAACGATAAACCCTCTTCAATACTGTCGACGATTTTCGACTCAGAAATCGGCTCCTGAATCTCCATCATTAAGTTTCTAAATTGCTCCCGATCTTCCCCTTTTTGGATCGCCTCCACAGATGTTCCCAATAACTGAACATGATACTTTTCTAATATTTTATGCTGATGAAGTTGGACAGTTAAATTTAATCCCGTCTGTCCCCCTAATGTACCAATAATTCCATCAGGGCGCTCTATTTGGAGTATTTTTTCAACTGTCTCGATCGTGATTGGTTCAATATAAATACGGTTAGCCATCTGTTCATCTGTCATGATCGTTGCGGGGTTGTTATTGAGCAATACCACTTCAATGCCTTGTTCTTTCAACGCCATACACGCTTGGGTACCTGCATAGTCAAATTCAGCCGCTTGCCCAATCACGATCGGTCCCGAACCAATCACAAATACTTTTTTTATATCCTTATTGAATGGCATAGGACACACCTCCCCTGTTGGATGGTATCATTTGTTGTAAAAACTGATTAAAGATGAACTCTGTATCCTGAGGTCCTGGATGAGCTTCAGGATGAAACTGGATCGTCATAATCGGTTTTTCTTTATGGACGAGCCCTTCAATCGTTCCATCATTAATATGCTTATACGAAATATTAAACTGTGTATGATCAATGCTCTGATCTAGCACGACATATCCATGGTTTTGCGAAGTTATATAGACTTTATCTGTTTTCATGTCTTTTACTGGATGGTTTCCCCCACGATGGCCGAATGGAAGTTTCGTTGTTTTTGCCCCATATGCCATGGCGATTAATTGATGGCCAAGACAAATCCCCATTGTCGGGTATAGATTTGTCAGTTTTCTGATCTTAGGTAGATGGCGGGTAGCATCTATAGGGTTCCCAGGACCATTGCTGATGACAATCCCATCAGGTTGCATAGCGCAGATCCGCTCTAATGGTTCATGATAGGGAACAATGGTCACTCTACAATGACATTTCAACAAATAATCCACGATTGATTTTTTATAACCATAATCCAGTAATACAATATGAAGCCCCGGATTAACAAACTGCTCTATTTTACGTGTTGTTACATGTTCAAAAAAGTTATTTTCTGCTTCGAAAGAAAATCCTTCTAAAGGTCGATCCGAAATTACACCTTGAACGCTCCCCTTATTACGGATGGTTTTGACTACTGCCCTTGTATCTACCCCTGTTAGAACAGGAATGTTAAATTGATCAAGTAGATCGAGTAAGGTTCCTGTATGAGCAAAGTGACTTGGCTCAGTACATATTTCTCCAGCCACCATTCCTCTTATATAAGGTCTTTGACTCTCATTAAATCCATCCATTACTCCATAATTTCCAATTAGAGGATATGAAAATACAACAATTTGCCCCATATAAGAAGGATCTGTCAAAATTTCTTGATAACCTGTCATACTCGTATGAAAAACCACTTCTCCTGAGCTTCCATGAAAATCCCCTATTAACTGCCCTTTGAATTGTTCTCCCGTTTCCAAACTTAAGAAACCTGTTTTCAATTTATTTCCCTCCGGTCCACACTGCTGGCTGATTGATATTCTTTGACAATATGATTGTACGAGTTGATGTAGGAATGATTTCAAAATGCATAGATGTAACCCACCAATACTAGACTGATGAGTTACATGATTAAAATCTATATCATAGAGCTCCACTTACTCTCTACTATTCTCTAGGAGTAAAGTGAGATGGGGTAACCGGTAATTCCAAGGCATGGTGGTTGGTTCTGTCTGTTTGTAGCTCTTTCTTTAGAAAGGCCTCTGGATAGCCATAGCTACCGTGTTCACTGACATCAAGACCAATCAGCTCCTGTTCTTCTGTCACACGCAAACCGTGTAATACTTTTTTTATGATGATAAGGAAGAACCATGAAACGACAAACGCATAGGCTCCAGAAACAACGACACCCAATAATTGAACACCAAGCTGTGTAAAACCCCCACCATAGAATAAACCGGCACTACCTACACTTGCTAATTCTGGTGTTGCAAAAAAACCTGTTGATAGCGTGCCCCATACCCCTGCAACTCCATGGACAGATAAAGCAAAGATCGGATCATCAATTCTAGCTTTCTCAAAAAATCTAGCACTGTAGAAGACAATGATGCCTGCAACAAACCCAATGACAATTGCTGCCCATGTTTCAACAAATGCACAGGAGGCGGTAATGGCAACAAGTCCTGCCAACGTCCCATTTAGCATTGTCGTTACCTCTGGCTTACCTAGCATAACCCAGGAAATTAACATAGCACTAACGGCTCCAGCACCTGCCGCTAAACTCGTATTCAACGCGACAAAGCCAAAAAATCCATCTTCGACCCCCAAGGTACTTCCAGCGTTAAATCCAAACCAACCAATCCATAGAATTAAAACACCTAATGCTGTATAAACTTGGTTATGACCACTAAGCGTATTGGCCGTCCCATCTTCATTATATTTTCCAATGCGGGGCTTTAGCAGAATAGTTGCGGCTAATGCAGCCATTGCACCTGACAAGTGAACAACTGTTGAACCAGCAAAATCTTGCTTTCCATGTTCTGACAGCCATCCGCCTCCCCAAATCCAATGCGCAATCACTGGATATACAAAAGCTGAGAATAAAATGGCAAACACAAGATAGACCGATAACTTTGCTCGTTCGGCAAATCCACCAAAGGCGATTGCGAGCGAAACCCCTGCAAAAGCCATTTGAAAGATAAAGAATGCTGGTGTTGAGTACATATTTCCGGCAACTTCATAGCCGGAATAAAAGAAATCTGTAAATCCCGTAAAAAAATTCCCGTTATCTCCAAAGATAAATCCATATCCCACTGCCCAGAAAACGAGAGAAGCAATACCGAAAGAGAAAATGGTTTTTCCTGCAATATGGCCTGCGTTTTTCATTCTTGTTGATCCTGCTTCCAATAGAATAAAACCACCCTGCATGAAAATAACTAAAATGGCACCTAACATTACCCAGACACTATTTATAAAAAATAAGTCATCCATCCCAATTCCTCCCTTTATCTCCTTTATAGATGTGACCGAGTTTCCCCCCTTCATTCATAAACATGCACTTCTATCAGTCTATTATTTACGATCTGTCCAACCCAGTTGCAGGGACTCCTATCATCAATAACGTTAATACTGCGTCATATATTGTTCTCGTTCCCACGGGTGAACTTGAGTACGGAACATATCCCACTCAATTTGCTTGGCTTCCACAAAGTTTTCCAGTAGATGGTCGCCTAAAGAGTGAACCATCACTTCATCCGTTTGTAATGCCACTAAAGCTTGATCTAAACTGGCCGGCAAATTAGGAATACCATTTGCCTCTCTCTCTTCTTTTGTCATGGCATAGATATTTTGATTAACCGGTTCAGGAGCTGTCAATTGCGAGCGAATCCCGTCTAACCCTGCTGCCAATAATACAGCCAGCGCTAAATAGGGATTGGCTGCTGGATCGACACTCCGCACTTCCACACGTGTGCTCAGGCCTCTGGAAGCAGGAATACGAATAAGCGGACTCCTGTTTTTAGCAGACCATGCTACATAACAGGGTGCTTCATAACCTGGAACTAATCTCTTATAGGAATTAACGGTTGGATTTGTAATCGCGGTAAACGCTTCTGCATGTTTTAATATTCCTGCCAAGAAGCTTCTCGCTGTATCGCTAAGCTCTAATGAGCCATTGGGATCGTAGAAAACATTTTCCCCCTTTTGAAAAAGACTCAGGTTACAATGCATTCCCGACCCATTGATTCCAAATAATGGCTTGGGCATGAAGGTGGCGTGCAGTCCATGTTTACGTGCGATTGTTTTTACCACAAGTTTAAAGGTTTGAATATCATCGCACGCCTTAACGGCATTTTGATATTTAAAATCAATTTCATGCTGCCCTGGCGCAACCTCATGATGGGAAGCCTCAATTTCAAATCCCATTTCTTCCAATTCCAGTACAATATCACGTCGACAATTTTCCCCTAAATCTGTTGGCGCTAAATCAAAATAGCCTCCCTGATCATTTAGGTTCATCGTCGGTTGTCCTTTTTCATCTAACTTAAATAAGAAAAATTCTGGTTCAGGTCCTACATTAAAATTTGTAAATCCGAGTTCTTCCATTTCGCGAAGAATTCTCTTGAGATTATTACGTGGGTCCCCTTCAAAAGGGGTTCCGTCCGGATGATAAATATCACAAATCAAGCGTGCGACTTTTCCTTTTTCAGCCGTCCATGGAAAGATAACAAATGTATCTAAATCAGGGTATAAATACATATCCGATTCTTCAATTCGGACAAATCCTTCGATAGAAGAACCATCAAACATCATTTTATTATCTAAGGCCTTTGTCATCTGGTCGACCGGAATTTCCACATTTTTAACGGTACCTAGTATATCCGTAAATTGCAGGCGAATAAATTTTACATTCTGTTCTTCCACCATCGTCATAATCGTCTCTCTATTCATCATATTCCTCCTATATAATTGATCATCTCTAGCATGCATAGGGTGGTTCGTCTGTCTTATCCAGTTCCCATTCCCCATGACAGATATAGGCTGCTTCTCCTGTTTTCCAAACATGGCCATATTCGTCCCATTTAATCATTAAATCCCCTCCTGGAAGATGGACGGTGATGGGAGCATTTCGATCCAATAATTGATTAAGAGTCGACGCCACCACCGCCGCACACGCTCCTGTACCACAAGCCATTGTGAGTCCAGAACCTCTTTCCCACACCCGATAGATCAGTTCTTGGCGATTCATAATTTGAACAATGCCGACATTTACTCGTTCAGGGAATAGTGAGGAGGTCTCGATGATGGGTCCTACTTTTTCTAATGGAAATGCTGAAACATTGTCAGTATATAAAATGGTATGAGGATTCCCCATTGAGACACTGGTAAGGCGAAAGTCGTTATCTAGAAAGGAATGAGGCTCATCGATTGCTGTTTGTAATGGATCCCCAACCATCGGAATCATTCCTTTCTGCAGCTTCGGCTTTCCCATATCCACAGTGACAGATTGTACTCTTCCCATGTGATTGGTTTCCACTTCAACCCCAACCACGCCACTTTTTGTTTCAAGCGTAAAGCTCTTGAATGCCATAAACTTATGATCATAGAGATATTTCGCTACACACCGCAAACCATTACCACAATTTAATCCCTCTGATCCATCCTCATTGAAAATCCTCATGCAAAAGTCAGCTTTTGTCGAAGATTGAATTAAGATCAATCCATCGGAACCAATGCCAAAGTTTGGATCCGATATTAGTCTGGATAGTTTGCCATAATCACTCACTTTGCTTGATTGATCCAATTCATTAAATATCACATAAGCATTTCCCAATCCATGCATTTTGGTAAATAACATATTCATCATCGTCCTTAAAAAATAAAGTTTGCGGAGCCAAGTCTCTTTTTCATTTCATCCATTACGTACCTTTCTTGCTCAATTCCATAGGCTTGAAATGTAACCGAAAAACGAATAAAATGGCCGGCTTCATCCCATGGGACTGTAGAAATTAAATGGTTTCTCAATAGATATTGGCTAAAATCTTCTGCTGTCTGAAACACCTCTCCATCTTCCACCCTTTTCGGTATTTTCACATAGAGGAAAAAGGAGCCTTTTGGTTTGGAAATCTCAAATCCACATTCGCGTAAAGCATCAACCAATAATTGAAAACGTCTTTCATATTTTTCTGCTGTGCGTTCTGTTATTTCAGGATGTCGTAATGCGTACGCAGCCGCTTGTTGAATGGCCATGAACTGCCCCGAGTCCTGGTTATCTTTTACAGTGGCAAACGCATTGACCAATTTGGCATTACCGGCAACAAATCCCATCCGCCAGCCTGTCATATTAAATGATTTAGATAATGAATGAAGTTCAATTCCTACCTCTTTCGCACCTGGTGTCGCAAGAAAGCTTAATGGCGCTTCTCCATCGTACACAAGTGCGCCATAGGCAGCGTCATGGATAACAATCAATTCGTTTTGCTTTGCAAAAGCCACTACTTCCTCAAAAAATTCTCCCGTAGCGACTGCTCCTGTCGGATTATTGGGATAATTTAAATAAAGTAATTTTGCCTTTTTTAAAATTTCGTCATCCAATCTATTCAATTGAGGGAGAAAACCATTTTCCTCCAACAAAAGGAGATCAAACACTTCTCCTCCATAATATTTGGTAAAGGTTCCCAAAACAGGATAACAAGGAGAAGGCATCAAGGTGATATCACCAGGATTGATGAAGGCTGCTGGAAGCATAGCCAATGCTGTTTTCAAGCCAATGGTGTGCATAATTTCCGTTTCTGGATCAAGTCCTGTCACCCCGAATACATGCTCCATATATTCCGCTGCTGCTTGCTTGAACATAGGTCCGCCATTATCAGCATAGAAGCGATTTTCTGATTTTCCCGCCTCTTTTGCCAGCACTTGAACAACCCTGTCATCTGCCTTTTGATCTGGTTCACCAACCCCAAGATCGATCAGTGCCTTCGTTGGCTGTGCTCTCATAGCCTCTTGCTTCGCTCGTTTGATTTTTTCAAATTTATATATTTCTTCTTTTATTCCAAAATTTGCTCCACCAATCCGGTTTGCAAATTGGTGCTGTATATAATCTACTGTCATACTGTTTCCCTCTCATTCATGAAGATGTCTAGTCCATAAGGTAATGATGACATTGTTGAGCTGCTTGTATGCCTTCTTGAATAGCCCAGACAATTAGGCTTTGGCCGCGTCTTGCGTCTCCAGCCACAAACACTCCAGGCTGACTCGTGTGATACGAATCATTGGGAACAGCAACCGTGGCTTGCTCATTGACATCTACACTAATTTGTTCCAAAAGCTGGGTTTCTGGACCTTCAAATCCGATCGCAATGAAAACAAGTTGAGCTTGCCAATCCCGTTCAGTATCTTCCATCTCTGTTCTTATTTTTTGGCCATGTTCATTTTTCTCAGTATGGACTTCTACACTTTTGATGCCTTTTAACATTCCTCGTTCATCACCGATAAAATGAAGAGCTGAAGTCGAATAACTTCGGGGGTCTTCACCAAATTTCATCACTGCTTCCTCTTGACCAGAATCCATTTTGTGAACAATTGGGACTTGCGGCCAAGGATTTTCAGATGTACGAGTTTCAGGGCGCTTAGGATAAATATCGAATTGGACTAAACTTTTACAATTTTGACGAAGAGCTGTCGATACACAATCTGTGGCTGTATCCCCTCCACCAATGACAATCACATCTTTTCCTGTGGCAGAAATGAAGTGCTCATCTTCAAAATCAGCATCTAGTAAGCTCTTGGTATTTAAGTGGAGATAATCCATCGCATAGTGTACGCCTTTTAAGTCACTTCCAGGAATGTTCATATTACGCGGTCGTGTCGACCCAATACAAAGAATAATCGCATCATAGTCCAAGTGTAATTTTTCTACAGAGAATTGGGTACCTACCTCAACATTTGTTGTAAAGCGCACCCCTTCCTCCTCCATTAAATGGATTCGTCGGTCAACCACAGATTGTTCAATCTTCATTTTGGGGATTCCATAGGTCAATAATCCACCGATCCGATCATCTCTTTCATATACCGTCACTAGATGCCCTTTCCGATTTAATTCAGACGCACATGTAAGCCCTGCTGGTCCTGAGCCAATAATCGCCACATGCTTCCCTGTACGGAAACTTGGAGGTTTAGGTCTTACCCATCCATTTTCAAAGGCTTTATCAATAATTGCTCTCTCAATATTTTTTATCGTAACAGCCTCCTCAAATAAAGAAGCGACACAACCTCCCTCACATGGCGCTGGACAGGCACGTCCCGTAAATTCTGGAAACGGATTGGTTCGAGATAAACGTTCATAAGCCTCTTTCCAATTCCCCTGATAAACAAGCTCATTCCATTCCGGGATTAAGTTATAGATTGGGCATCCTGTTGTCATCCCTGCTAATGAATGGCCGTTTTGACAAAAGGGAACCGCGCAATCCATACAACGAGATGCCTGTTCTTGCAAATTTTTTTCAGGTGGAAGATTCGCTATTTCCTCCCAATCATTTAACCGTTCTAAAGGATGCCGATATTGTAAATGACCTCTTTGATGTTCTAGAAATCCTGTTGCTTTTCCCATATCACTTCCTCCAATCTCTCTTTATCTTGCGCATCCGTAGGTTCCTCACATCAAGAGTCTAAGGGAATAATGAACGAGGTCCCGCTTTATTTATACTGCCCATTACTAGCTGGTGAAGTTGATGTGAGCAGTTGTCTATACTCTTTAGAAATCACTCGTACAAAATGAGTACTTTCTTCCTCCCAGCGTTCGAGGATTTTTTTCGCTGTCTGACTTTTTGTATAGTAAAAATGGCGTTGAATCATTGATTTGACTGTGTTCATCTCCGTAAAGTCCTCTACAGCTTCAAGCATAACCATCCCAAGATTACACAATTGACTAATACGTACACTTGGGTCATAAATATAGGCGATTCCCCCAGACATACCAGCTGCAAAATTCTTCCCCACTTCACCGAGAATGACTACTCTTCCTCCAGTCATATACTCACAGCCGTGATCACCGATACCTTCTACAACGACCTGGGCTCCACTATTTCGAACGCAAAATCGCTCACCAGCCATTCCATAAATATAGGCTTCCCCTGAAGTTGCACCATAAAATGCTGCATTCCCAATGATAATGTTTTTAGCAGGAGTAAAACGTGCTAGATTGGATGGGTGGATGATGATCTTCCCTCCGGAAAGTCCTTTCCCCACATTATCATTGGCGTCTCCTTCTAGTTTCATCGTCATTCCATTTGGAATAAAAGCACCAAAGCTTTGACCAGCTGAACCTTTAAAATGAAGCTGAAGAGTATTTTCTGCTAGGCCTTTTCCACCATAATTTCGTGAGATCTCACTCCCTAGTAACGTCCCTGTCGAACGGTCTGTGTTATGAATTGCGAGAATGGCGTGTATGGATTTTTTCTCATTTGTTGTAAGAGCCATCGGCAACAGTTCACGATAATCCAAATTTTTCTCCAGTTGATGATCTTGCGGTAATGTAAACCGCGAGATTCCTTCATTTCTATAGAGAAGGGGCTTCAGATCTAAAGTCCTTCCTTTCCAATGTTGAGTTTCGGATATTGTCAGCAAATCAGTTTGACCAATCATTTCATCCATTGTCCGGAATCCCAATTCGGCCATATATTCTCGAACTTCTTGAGCAATAAAATGCATTAAATGAACAATATGATCTGCTGTTCCCATCATCTTTTTTCGTAATTCAGGATTTTGGGTAGCAATTCCTACCGGGCAAGTATCTAAATGGCAAACTCTCATCATTACACAGCCAAGTGAGACAAGGGGCAATGTAGAGAACCCAAATTCTTCTGCTCCAAGCAAGGCAGCAATAACGACATCCCGGCCATTCATCATTTTTCCATCTGTTTCTAATGTGACGCGATTCCGCAAACCATTCATCATTAAGGTTTGTTGTGTCTCAGCTACTCCCAGTTCCCATGGCATCCCTGTATGTTTAATACTTGACTTGGAAGCAGCTCCTGTTCCGCCATCATAACCACTGATCAAGATCACATCAGCCTTTGCTTTTGCTACCCCAGCGGCAATTGTTCCAACTCCTGCTTCCGATACCAATTTGACATTGATGCGAGCATACGGGTTGGCGTTTTTCACATCGTAAATCAGCTGTGCCAAGTCTTCTATTGAATAAATATCATGATGCGGTGGAGGTGAAATCAATTCGATCCCAGGAGTGGACCCTCTTGTCTTGGCAATTTGAATCGTAACTTTATGTCCAGCCAATTGTCCTCCCTCTCCCGGTTTCGCTCCTTGAGCCATCTTAATTTGAATCTCATCACAGTTGACAAGATAATGACTGGTTACACCAAACCTTCCTGAAGCAACTTGCTTTATTTTGCTCCGTTGTAAATCACCATTAGCGAGTGGTTGAAATCGTTGGGGATCTTCTCCACCCTCCCCACTATTACTCTTACCACCGATCCGATTCATTGCAACGGCAAGGGCTTCATGGGCCTCCTTGCTAATTGAGCCATACGACATCGCTCCTGTTTTAAATCTTGTAAAAATTGATTCAACTGGTTCAACTTCTTCTAATGGAACGGACTTTCGTTTATGTGTAAAATTCAATTGCCCACGAAGCGTCACGTGTTGATCAGCATCTTCCTGAACCAGATGACTGTATTTTTTATAAAGTTCATATTTACCGGTTCGACAGGCATATTGCAGGGTATGAATGGTATCTGGTCGAAATAGATGCAGCTCGCCATTATGCCGCCACTGAAAATCAGATCCACTCTCTAATGTTGGTTCGTCTTCCGAAAAAGCTTTTACATGTCTAGTTCGTACTTCTTTTGCTATGTCATCTAAGCTTAAACCACCTATTTGTGACACGGTTCTTGGAAAATAGTGATCGATGACCTCCTGGCTAATGCCAATTGCTTCAAATATTTGTGCACCTTGATAGCTTTGTAAAGTTGAAATCCCCATTTTAGACATAATCTTTAAGATTCCTTTTGTTACAGCCTTCACATAATTAACTGATGCTTCCGACTTTTTATCAGAGTGCCGTGTTTCTAATAGGGAATCCAGTGTTTGGTAAATAAGATAAGGATAGATCGCGTCCGCTCCATAACCTAATAAGCAAGCAAAATGATGTACTTCTCTAGGCTCAGCAGATTCTACAATGATACTAACCTTACTTCGGTTACCCGTTTGAATTAAATGATGATGGACAGCTGAAACAGCTAATAACGATGGGATAGAGGAAAAATCTCTTCCGGTTTCACGATCACTCAATATGAATAGATTACTCCCTCTGCTAATCTCGTCATCCACTGACTGTAATAAAATCTTCAATCCTTGTGCCAATTCTCCATCTTGTTGCTGGATAGGGAAAATAGTTGGAATCATAACCGTCCGCCAATCAGGCGTTTGTAGGTAACGAATTTTAAGCATTTCCTTTTCCAATAAAATAGGGGTGTTTAATCGGATTTTTTTGTAATCTTTTGGATTAAGTTCAAGCAAATTTCCCTCTGGCCCTAATAATACCTCCACTGATGTCACTATTTCCTCGCGAATTGCATCCAATGGTGGATTTGTAACTTGTGCAAACTTTTGTTTGAAATAATGGAATAAAGGCTGTGGCTGATTAGATAAAATCGCTAATGGCGCATCATATCCCATTGATCCAATCGGTTCACTCCCCTGTAAAGCCATGGGCTTAATGACTTTCTCCCATTCTTCGATCGTATAGCCCAAAGAATCTTGGATCCGTTCCAACCTTTCCAATTCTTCATCTGTCTGCTCTGTTCGATGACCGTTTAAGCTGGGAGGTTCAGTTGGGAGATCCTCGAGGGAAGTGATTTGCGATTGGACCCATTCTTTATAGGGATGTTTGGAACTGATCGTTTGTTTGATTTCCTCATCAAAGATAAGTCTTTTTTGCTGAAGATCAATGATTAACATCTCACCCGGTTTCAATCGATCTTTACGAATAATTTTTTCTTCCGGTATATCGACTACTCCCACTTCTGATGCCACATAGATGAAATCATCATCTGTCACTACATACCTAGCAGGCCTAAAGCCATTCCGATCCAGACATGCTCCTAATTGAATACCGTCCGTGAATCCCATTGCTGCTGGTCCATCCCAAGGTTCCATAAGCGCACTATGAAATTGATAGAAGGCTTTTTTATTTTCGGCCATTAAACGATTATTTTGCCATGGTTCTGGGACCATCATCATCATCACGTGTGGGAGAGACCATCCTGACAAAACAAGAAATTCTAATACATTATCAAAAATGGCAGAATCACTACCTCTAAGATCGATAATCGGCCTTAATTCTCCTATATATGGCAGTGTATTAGATTGGAATAATGCCTCCCTTGCAAACATCCGATTGATATTTCCGTTGATCGTATTGATTTCACCATTATGCATCGAAAACCGGTTCGGTTGTGCCCGATTCCAGCTTGGAAAGGTATTTGTACTAAAACGGTTATGAACCATCGCCATCGCCGATTGGTACGACTCATCTTGTAAATCACAATAATAATGCCGTAGTTGCTCAGGAAGAAGCAGCCCTTTGTATATAATCGTTCTTGCTGAAAAACTCACAGCATGGTACTGCCCTTCTTCACATACATCAGCTTTTATCCAAGCTTTTTCTATTTTTCTACGAATTTGGTACAAAATTCTTTCAAACTGGATATCGCCTGGTTCGTCATAAGATGATTGGACAAACACTTGTCGAACCACAGGTTGAGTTGTTTTCGCTTGAGCATGCAATAATTGATCATCAGTCGGAACCGTTCTCCAGCCATATAGGGATAATCCTTGGCTCTCGATAACAGATTCTATCGTTTTTTCACAAAATTCTCTGGCATCCGGTTGTTGAGGTAAGAAGAACATCCCCACTCCGTACTTCCCCGCTTCAAGTGGTTCTTCATTTTTTTTAATCCATTCTTGTCGAAATAGTTGATGGGGAATCTGTGTCAAAATCCCTGCTCCATCGCCTAATCGCTGATCAGCACCTCGTCCACCACGATGATCTAGCCTCTCAAGAGCAGTTAATGCTTGATTGATCAGCTTATGAGATTTTTTCCCATTAATATCTGCTAATAGAGCAATGCCACATGCATCATGTTCAAATTGGGGATTATATAATCCCTGTTGATTATCCGACTTCTTCATTTGCATCCTCCTTATTTCGTATCTTTATGGTAGCATCCTAGATTTTTAAATGATTTAGAATTATAGGAGAAAGATTTGCACTTTTTTCCCTCTCTATTCACAGATGACTGCATAGAAAAACGCAAGGGGGGTGCCTATGGGCGACAAGCAATTATTGCGGAACATTGGTTAAAGGCTCGACGTCCTATCGAAACACCGATGGACTCGCATCCTGCGAGTCTCTGACCTGGATGACAATCCCAAAATTAGAACATTACCGACAAGCTAGGATTTTATATTTTCCTGGACAACAAAAAAGCCAACACCATGAGGGGAGTGATGTCCGCGTTTTAACTCGTTCTAAATATATTAGGTCAGCTCTACACAAGCTTTCTCCCTTCTGCTATAATAGGCCCGTAAAAAAGGACAGCGAATAGATCAGATAGGAGTGGCCTAAATGAATATTGAATACAGGAAAGCAACTTCTCAAGACAAAAATGAGTTATTTCCTTTAGCCGAAAAACTTGCAACTAGCTTTACTCCAAACAAAAGAGATTTCTCAAGAGTTTTTTCTGAACTGCTTCAAAATCCTAATGTTGATATACTTATTGCGGAAACCGACTTAAAACTTATAGGTTATGTATTAGCATTTCATCATCCAGCATTCTTCGCCAATGGAACAGTGAGCTGGGTAGAGGAACTCTTTGTACTAGAAGAATATAGAGGAAAAGATATTGGTAAGTGTATGATGGAAAAAATTGAGGAATTAGCCTCGGTGCGGGGATCAAAATTGGTTGCACTTGCGACTAGAAGAGCACATAATTTTTATAACGCAATAGGATATGACGAATCGGCGACTTATTTTAAAAAGACATTTGTAACGAATAATGTATGAAAAAAATTTAATCAATCTAAACAGGAATTTATCAATACTATTCTAAGCGACAATAAAGAAAGATTTACATATAGTTGAACAGATTGACATAGACGCTTTTACGGAATAAAAAAGAGGCAGGGATATAACTAAAATATTAAGTTCCAAAGACGAACAATGTATTACTTAGCTAAGTATATTTCCGGGGCGAGTACATCCACCATACTAGATCGCTTTTTTTGGTGATAATATTTTTTGTCCCAGCCTCTACAATAATTCCGGGTAATTCTCTGCACGAACTCCCGTTTCTCCGAAAAGAACTGCTCATATCGGATCAAAATATCGAGAACAATTGAAGCACAGGAAAGAACATTTAATAGGTCAACGAATATCTGATGGATTTTTCCCCGTGTATTTTTTAAATTGACGGCTGAAAAAATGGAGGTCGTTGTAGCCAAGCGTATAAGCCGCTTCTGTTACAGTCATTCCTTCATAATGTAATAAATGCTCGGCACGTTTTATGCGAGATTGGATAATGTAGGACTTCACCGTCTGGCCGATGATTTGTTTAAACTTTTGTGAAAAGTATTTTTGTGAAAGATTAGCACGAGCAGACAAACTTGCGACCGTATGAGGTTCACCAGGATGCTGTTGAATATAATTAGCTATTTCATGAATCGTTTCGATAAATCGATTACTTGTGTTCGTTATCTGAGCGACATTTTCTCTTTCCTCTCGCAATAAATGGATGATTAATTGTTTCAAAATAAGCTTTGCTTCAACTTCAGCGCCAAAAGATTTTACAAGAAACAAGCGAACATATTGTGCCAACAAAGCTTCAAAACTGATTGTATCAGATAGAACTCGATGAGGAGAAGGAATCATTTGAGGAATTTCAAGCACATCAAAATGTATATACGTCAACACGAGTGGGTTTTGAGGGTTATGTGTAGCGGTTGTTTCATCACCTGGACGAAATAGAAAACAATGTCCTTTTTCAACTGGAAATGACTTCCCATTAAGGACAACCTCCCCTTCCCCGCTCCATACATAAAAAAGATCATAATTAGGCATTGGTTTATCTCTTTTTCTCCATTTCCACTGGGGTTCACATTTAATCGTCGCAAAGGCAGGCTTGAGAATATATTGCTCAGGATTGATCGATAACACATTGAATTCCTCCTTAGTGAGAAACGATTTCCCTATACAGAAGATTATTATATCAAAAACGCAATCTCCATGCAGGCGATAGAGAATATGCACATTCGTTGACTCTCCTTCGATTATTATGTTTAGACAATAACCACCTTTCTCCTGTATACTATCTCTATTTGCAGTTCATAGTAGAAAGGTTGTTTTGCGTTATGCTCCATAATCCAACAGGAAAAGAACGGTTTGGATTAGTTTTACTTCTTAGTAGTTTAGGTATATTAGGCCCTCTGAATATTGATATGTATTTACCAAGTTTTCCCGATATTGCTAGTGACCTCGGGGCAAATGCATCGCTTGTTCAGCTTAGTTTAACAACTTGTTTAATTGGCTTTGCGGTTGGACAAATTTTTATTGGACCGATTAGTGATGCTAAAGGGAGAAGGACTCCATTATTGATTTCAATTTCTTTGTTTGTCCTTTCTTCTCTTCTATGTGCTTTGGCTCCTAATATTACAACCCTAGTCATCGCACGATTATTGCAAGGATTAACTGCTTCTGCTGGGCTTGTTCTATCACGTGCAGTTGTTCGCGATGTCTTTACAGGGAGAGAATTGACCAAATTCTTTGCCCTATTAATGGTTATCAATGCTGCAGCACCGATGATTGCTCCGATGACAGGCGGCGCAATCTTACTTTTACCTTTCGCAAGCTGGCATACGATTTTCTATTTTCTAAGCTTCCTTGGAATTTGTATTGTTCTCCTGATTGCTAGTCGTTTGAAGGAAACTTTACCTCCTGAAAAACGTTTACCAAGCTCAGCGAAGGAATCCGTTGGAACTTTATTAAGTTTATTCAAAGATCGATCCTTTATAGGTTACGCCCTAACCGTTGGATTTATCCATGGTGGAAGTTTTGCCTATGTATCTGGTACACCCTTTGTTTACCAAGGAATCTATGGAGTTTCTCCACAAGTTTTTAGTATTCTGTTTGGAATCAATGGATTGGCGATTATTATGGGAAGTTTTATCATTGGTCGTTTTGGCGGCATCATTCATGAAAGAAAGCTGCTCCGTATAGCTGTCATTATCGCCGTATCTGCAACGAGTCTTTTACTAATCATGACGGTGATAAAAGGACCACTTGTCAGTCTTGTTGTCTGTATTTTTATCTATATGACCACAATGGGCATGATTACAACCAGTACTTTTACATTAGCAATGGAAAAACAAGGACATCGGGCTGGAAGTGCCAGTGCAGTCTTAGGCATGATGCCATTATTACTTGGATCAATTGTCTCTCCCCTTGTCGGGATCAATGAAGCAACAGCTATCCCAATGGGCACGGTCTTATTTGTCACATCCTTGATCGGCATGATTGCTTTCTTCCGATTAACGAAGGAACAGCGTACAACTCACACAGAGAATATGGAAGTGAGACCGGGACACAACTAGCCAAAAATAGTAAACAAAAAAGTTCCAAGCAAGAAAAAAAGCCAAGCGCCTTGAACTAGGAAGAAAGGCTAAATTCGCGCCGTCCTGGCGGCAGACTCAAACGCGACGTCCTGTCGCTTCGTCTGCACTAGTACATCCTGTACGTCGCAACACCTTTCTGACCAACATCCTGTTGGCCTCCGACAAGCAAATGTTCCTGAACCTAGGAAGGGGCTTTTTCCCTTCATAGGTTCAGGGTTATTTGACCTCGAGGGGCTAGGCTGGAGCTGGATGCCGACCGCGACATAAGCAGTTATCCACAAGCCAAGAATTTTATAGTTTCCTTAGCAATAAAATATTTGCTTGGAACTTTTTTGTAAAATGTTTACCGTTATCTATCATTGGATTTCTGTTTGCCCCTTACGGACATTCGGTTGAAACCCAAATTAGCTCCCGAAAACCAACACTAGTTCCGCTTCAAATTTACGTTTTCCATAATCTCACCAGTTATCTCGTCTGAAAGCTTCGTACAATCCTTTTTGAGACTCTCACTTTTCATTTTAGACATAGAAAAGTATCTTCTTTCTCATTATATTTCCAATTATCCACATGAAAAGACTTGTCCCCATGCCTCTATTTCTTCTTCTTTCAATATTGATTGTATGTAAGCGATTTCGATTCTCGATGATATATCCTGCTTCTGCAACATGGAGTTCCGGCTAATTTAAAATGTCTTTTCAATAGTCTAAAAAAGGATAAAACTTATTATGGTCAAATTATGGACACACTAAAAGATCCAGAGGGCATGTAGCGGTTGATCTATGACTTTTTACATTCTATTATGGAGAGTGACAACTAATATAGTTGTTTCTCTTTCTATACTTATTAGGGATAAGGTGTATATGTATGCGATTAAAACGTTTGTACCTTTTTTACTTTAAAAATATGAGTAGAAATAAACTTTATCTTACAGCCAGTATCGGTTTTATGTTATTTCTATCCATTCGAATTTTTATGTATATGAATACATGGTTTGATCGAGAAAAGTATGGAGATCTTCCTGCTGAAATCATTGTGGTTGTACAATTGGTTTCTGTATTATATATGATTTATTTTTATCTCACCTTCTCAAATGAATTAAAATATGGTACCTATAACTTCTTTGTGGATGGTTATAAAATTCTTGTGGAGAAGATAACCGCGTTACTATTTGTACATATTAGTTTTCAGGCTATCTTGTTGTCGATTGTATATTTTATTTTTCTTATAATTTATTTATTTGTTGGTATAGAATGGTCTTCGATTTATGGATCATTGTTTCGTTATTTATTGGACTATATGTTTTTCCCGCTTTTTTTTGCTGCATTGACAGGGATTATTATTGCACTTATCTTCGGGGCTAAGAAAATCAGTATTATTTTTATCCTAATCATATGGTTTTTTACCGGAGGGATCAACCAAGAAGTATTAGCTTCTTTTTTTGACAATGTCGAATCAACCGACTGGGAAACGTTATTAAGTATCGGGCCAAACAGTATCTATGTTGTCTACGTATCCTATATGGGTTTCAATACAAGTATAGGCCTTGAATTAAGAATACTAACGTGGTTATTTCTTCTTCTTTTCCTAATGTTATTAGTATTAATAAAATGGGCGCGTATAAAAAGAGAGAGGAATAGAACATTGGCAATTGTCCTTCTGTTGCTTTTTGTTAGCTTTGGTACAGGCTACCTATCTATTCAATCTAACACAAGCACATTTAATAATGCTGATAATGAATTAGAAGTAGAACGCTATAGAAACATGCAAGATGTGGAGACAGATTTAAACTATGACATTGCTTCATATCGCATCACGCTGGAAGATGATAGAGTCGATGCTGAAATCAAATTTGAAAAGACAAATACGGATAAACCGTCTTTTCAATTATATCACGCTTATCCTATTCATCAGATCACGATTGATGGAGAAAATGCTTTGTACTCTCGGGAAGGTGATATTGTTCGAATTGAAAGTCCAACAGATAGTTTTAAGGAAATCGTATTTAAGTATGAGCTAGTTGATACAGGATTAGTTTATTTTGAAGGAAGTAGAGCCATTTTAGCGGCCAACCTAGCCTGGTATCCGAAAAAAAGGGAAGAGCATATGTACAAGCCAACTAATCTAACTAATATAGATATTACCGATAGCCCTTTTGAGACAAATAAACAATATCATTTTGAACTTTTTGCAGATGGGGTATTATTTACAAACTTGACGAATGTTGGTAATCACTACGAAGGAGACGCAAACGGAATTTCTATTATAAAAGGTCAAGGTAACCAAATGAATTATAAAGATTATGAAGTCACTTATCCTGCGGATTGGCCAAAAATGTCCAAACGTATTGGGAAAGTGACAAACGCTTTCGAAACAATCTTAAAGGAATTAAAACAAATTTCTTCAACCAAAATCACCAGTTTACCGAATAAAGTAGTTTTTACTACAGATCCGGCGACTAGTGTTATTGATACCGAACAGTTTATTTATAATGTGGGAGGGATAACGGTATCTATTTCAGACCCAGAGGTGATAAGTAATTTTGTTGAAGAATTCATGGATCTTACTGTGGAACCAAGAGGAAAAAATGATATGTTTCAGGAATGGAAAAATTTATCAAGTTTAATGATAAAGGAAGAATATGATTTCCAAATATTTTCTGATCAACCTATCACAGAAACACATCATTCTTCATTTGAAACTATTTATCGTATTTATTACGAATTTAGTAAATTGAAGATAGAAGAAAAAAGGAAATTTTTAAAGCAATGGTATATTGAAATGGACGAGACATTGACTTGGGACGATGTGAAAGCACTTATAGAAGAGAGGAAAGACGAGTGAATATATCTGTAGAAGAATTGAGTAAAGCTTATAAGAAAAAAATGGTTCTATCAGACATTAATCTATCCTTTTCGGGTGTATACGGACTATTGGGTCCAAATGGAGCGGGAAAAACAACTTTAATGAAAATCTTAGCAGGACTAGAGTCTTTTCAATCAGGGGATGTCTATCTAGATCAAACATTAATTAGTACAAAATCATATGTGAAAAAGGTAGATACTATTGGTTATTTATCTCAAGATTTTATGATTTATCCTGATTTGACTGTTTATCAGGTATTAGAACATATTGCCGTTTTACAAGGGGAAAAAAATGCTGAAATAGCAGGAAAAATTCAAGATGTGCTGCAAAAAGTGAATCTACAGTATCATGGACAGAAAAAAATGAAAGAATTATCTGGCGGGATGCGAAGACGGGTTGGGATTGCTCAATTGTTACTTCGGCAACCATCCGTATTATTATTTGATGAGCCGACAGCTGGCTTGGATATTGAAGAAAGAATTCGATTTCGGAACTTATTAAAAAAACTCGGAGAAAATCATACCGTTATTATTTCTTCGCACTTAGTAGAAGATATTGAATTTCTATGCAATCGTATCGGCATCATTAAGGATGGCAACGTTATATTCGAGGGAGATCCGGAACAACTTAAAAAAAAGGCAAATCAGCAAGTCTATCAATTAGAAATATTACCTGAACAACTAGATGAAGTCATATCTCAGCATGAAGTGATTCAATTGGATGATAACGGATCACATATATTAGTAAGATTCTTATCAAACGAACCGATCGGTAAAGTAGTGCCACCCAGATTGATTGACGGCTATTTAACTTTATTGAAAGAGAGCCCTTCTCATGAATAAGTTAAAACATCATTTTCAATTTGACATCCGTTTGTTAAAAGGAATTTATATCATTCCATTTGTGGGATACTTGCTTACATTACTATTAATGTTGCTAAGCTATCCTGAAGAATCTTACTTACCATATATATTTTTACAAGGGATCGCTATACCAGCTGCTGGATTACATGTAGTTTTTCTGTATAGTTCAATTTATGATGAAGGTGCACCGGATACATTGATACCTTACTACAAGAAAAACATAGCCTACGATTTACTACGGTACGGATTATTGCATGGTTTCATCATTTTATTATTAACAAGTTTGCTCATCTGGGTGAAGGGATCAGAATTCTTGGATATGATAATGGTTTTACATCTGCTATTATTATTTATCTTTTATCAATTAATTGGCCTTGCTTTATTAACCATCATAAAGTCACTGGAGATTAGCATAGCAATCAATGCAATCTATACAGTAACAGAGGTTGTATCACTTGGAAATTTTTTCCCTGTGCTTCATCTTTTTATATTTGAAGATTTTTTTCATGACATTTGGTTGTACCTGAAGCTTTTCTTGTTATTTATAGGAATAGTTTTATCTGTAGTACAATTAGTACGAGCCTTTAAATGATGTATCATTGTTGGACAATCCATATATCTTTTAAACTATGTTATTATTATAAAATAGGGATATACAGAAACTTCCCAATGATTTAAATAAATGGAGGGGTGAAGGAATGAAGAATAAGGAATTTACGTGGAGAAGTTATTTAGCGCTTACAATTGTAATATTTTTTACTTATTCGCTATACACTCTTCCATTATTTGGTCTTACTAATCCGAGTTTTCTGAATTTACATATAAGAGCAACATTTGTCCTTGCTGTTGTATCTTTAATAACCATTTTTCTTCCATTGTTTAAAAAGCAAGAAAAAAAGTGGTTATCCGTTTTGATCATTCTAATATTTATCATTAATTCGTCTGTCATTGCTTTTTTCTTTTGGTTCGGTACACATTTAGTTTAATTTGAAAGTGACGATAATTAGCCAACCTACATTCAGTTTTTTCTCATTTCCATGAACTACTCTAAAACTTCTCCTGCCCTTAAATACTGACTTCTCTCCCACTCGTGAATTTAACTATCTAACTTCTTTTTTCATTCCACATCCTATTTAGGAGGCTATTGGTCTCATTTTCGTTTTTTTATCTAGACAATTTTAAAAAACATCTCATAATAAAACGAGATTGCATCAGTTGACCTTTATCTCCCATTGATGATTAACGAGTGTAATCGGGGTGCTAGGACATCTATATGTTCTGAAGTGGCCTAGGGATGGTTGCCTCGGGATAAAACCAAACGAAAAGCTCGATTATCTAAAAAAAAGGGGGGAGCTGCCATGTATATTACAAGGATGAATGAAGCGTATGCGCGGGAGATTATGCAATGGAAATATGAGGCACCTTATGAGATTTATAACTTAGAGGGCGACGAAGAAGAATTAGAAGAACTTCTCCACTATTTCTGTGTTTTTAAAGAGAATGAATTAATTGGCTTTTTTTGCACAGGGGGCTTTGCTCAAATTCATTCAGGACATGAAGTGGGCGTTTATCCTGACATGGATAAACTCGTTGACATCGGCCTCGGCATAAAACCGGAATGGACGGGGCAAGGCTTTGGGCGAGAATTCCTTTCCTTTATCCTTCAACATCTGCAAAAGCAACAGCGACCCAAAGCTTTCCGCTTAACTGTAGCAGGGTTCAACAAGCGAGCAATTAAGCTTTATAAACATTTAGGATTTCAAGCCGTGACATTATTTAAGGCAAACGATATGCCGTTTCTTATTATGATCAAATTGGTCGGGACAGACTCTGAGTAAGTTTAAAAGAAGACTGCTTATGTTTTCGATATCTATTTAAAACAAGTTCATCTGTCTAGGAGCCAAACCCTCATAATCAATGTCTAACATTTTTTGAAACTCCTTAGCATTCCCTGCTGCATCCCCACCCGAGTTATTATTAAATAAGATAATAATCTCCTTAGACGAGTCTTGCAATTGTAAGACCCGTTTTTTCCATTCTAATAGCTCGTCCTGATTATATTTATATAAATAGCGAACTTCCCGCCAGTTTGCATCGTTTGGTTTATTCCAACCATGAACATTCCGACCATGCATGCGAACGAGCGTCAGATTTTGATCTGTCACAACCGGTACAATCGGAATCGACCCATTACCAGCCTGCGGCTCATCAGCAATCGCATGAATCCACCCTTCTTGTTTCATAAAACTCAACGTATTATTTCGATAAGTAGGGGTGAACCACGATTGATTACGAAATTCTAGTGCGACCGGCAGATCCCCCATCTCCTGCTTACAATAACGCAAATATTGTACATTTTCCTTTTTGCAATCAAACCAAGGAGGGAACTGAAATAAGACCATTGCTAATTTATTCGCCTCTTGATAGGGATGTAAGGATTCCTTAAATGCTTGAAACATCTCTGCTTTTGTTTCAAAAGGAGGTTCTTCTCCGCGTTGATGCCCTGTCATTCCCTGATAAGCCTTTACAACAAATCGAAAGTTGTCCGGTGTTTCTCTCACCCATTTTTCTGCATTCCGGATAGGCTGGACCGCGTAAAAAGAAGCATCCACTTCGACCACTGGAAAATGACTACTATATTCCGCTAATTTATCTTTCGCCTTCATCTGCGCTGGATACAAGCTATCATGATCCCCCCAGCCCGTGACACCGATATAAATCAATTCAATCCCTCCTTCCATTATTTTACCATATTGAACAGGTGCATTTGAATTTTAAAAAATGATCCGATATTAAATTCAGTCTACTCAAAATATATGGTATGAAGAGGAATTTGAAAAGATAAAACAGCAGCTTATTCAGAGTGAATTTGACTTCCATTCAAACTAAGTAAGCCGTATTTTTTTAGGGATGTTCGCCTTAATCTTGATTTTTTGATACAATACTGACATATCCTATAGGTGATGGAGTTCACCGAAACTGCGGAACGCTAATGACTCCTACCAGAAAGTTCTCTGGTGGAGTCTGTTTTATTTTAATGAATCTTTCTGATAGAGGTGAATCGCAATGAAATATACTGCGGTAGGTATAGCTGGCATGGTTGGAGCTTCTTTGCGCTATGCCATCGGTCTATCCTTTCAACATGTGTGGTTCTATGATTTTCCAATAGCAACCTTTTTAACAAATATGCTAGGGAGTTTTATTTTAGGTTGGCTCACCCTCTCATTACCACGCCTGAAATTTCTCCACCCTGTCATGATTCCAGCTATTGGGACAGGATTGATTGGTTCCTTCACTACCTTTTCTACCTTTAGTGTGGAAACCGTAGAATTAATGATCGTTGGTAAATGGGGCGTTGCCTTGCTTTATCTCCTGTTCAGTGTATGGGGTGGCTTGCTTTTTTCATGGCTTGGTTACCGTTTCGGCTCTCGCCAAAGGAGGATGAGTGTATGACGCTATCCTTCTGTTTGGTAGCAGTTGGAGGTTTCTTTGGTGCTATCGCCCGCTTTTGGGTAAGCAATAGGATCAAAAGAAAAGATACCTCTTCTTTTCCACTCGCTACACTCATTGTAAATTTGGCCGGCTCCTTTTTGCTTGGCTTAATCATTGGAGCAAATCTTGAGCATTCACTACAACTCCTTTTTGGAATAGGTTTTTTAGGGGCTTTTACCACCTTTTCCACATTTAAATTAGAAAATATCCAGCTTCATGCGGAGAAAAAATGGAAAACCCTTGTGCTCTATCTTGGCCTTAGCTACACGTTCGGGATTTTTCTAGCTTTTATCGGAATACAAATCGGCAAACTCTAGGCCCTTGTCTGTCATTTATTTAAGGCTTTCCCCTAGAAGGCGCACATCCTTTTTCAGATATGCGCCTGCTTCTAGTATAGGATCAAGCACCATGCTTTTATTATTTAGTAGCCATTAATAGTCCCTTGATCCTATCATGTTCATCATGCATATACATCCTCCTCAAATCTATGATTCGCTTTTTATCATCGTACCATGTTTATTTCTCCTGTCTATATACAGTGTTTAATTCTCTATAAGGCGATAGAAGTCAGGGCGATGAGTCTTTCGAGGTCTGAACTAAATGTTCATATTCTTTCTCTATTAACGCTTCATCCAAGCGCTCAAATAGAGGCTCAACAAACAAAATACGTTCTGGTAAGTCAAGCTGAACCTGCCATTCTACCTGTTCGATTTGCAACATTTGCCGAATCTTCTCAGAAGAAAATGGCAAAAACGGTTGTAAAAGCTGGGCAAGATTACAGATGATATACACACAGGTAGTCATTGTATCAGATGCAGCCGGTCCAGCTTGTTTGATCTGGAGCCAAGGTTGTTCCTGATCAAAATACTTATTGGCCTGACGGATATAATCAAAAATAAGCTCTAACGCCTTTTTAAAATGACCTGTTTCAATCAGTTCTCCAACCAGCTGGTATAAACGCTCGGTCTCTGTTTGAATCGATGCGTTCACCCTGCCTTGCGGAACTCGACTTTCAAAAAACTTTTCCAGAAATTTCAATGTACGGTTAACAAAATTTCCAAACGCACCGAGCAACTCCCCGTTATGGCTATAGATAAATTCTCGCCAAGAAAAATCGGTATCACGATTCTCAGGTGCATTAATCGTTAAAAAATAACGAATCGAATCTGGGTGGTAATGCTCTAAAATGTAAGGAGCCCATACGGCCCAATTTTGACTTGTGGAAAGTTTCCGTTTCTCTAGCGTTAAATATTCATTCGAAATGATGTGAGTAGGCAAAGGAGATTGCTTCAACCCTAGGAGAATGGATGGCCAAATGATCGTATGAAAAGGGATATTGTCCTTCCCATGAACATAATAGGCAATAGTGTCCTTATTCCACCATTCCTCAAGTTTTTCGCCTTTCTGTCTTGCCCATTCCTGACTTGCTGTTAAATAACCTGCAACAGCCTCTATCCACACATAGATCTTCTTATGGGCAAACTCAGGTACAGGTACATCAACACCATTGGGTAAATCCCGTGTTACAGCGCGATCTAGCACTCCTTCCTTTAAATATCTTTCCGTTAAATCCACTGCATTTTCTCGCCAACGATTCTCTCGTTTCGCATGCTTCACCAACGCTTCTAACTTTTGTTGAAATCGACTAAATGAAAAATAAAAATGCTCTGTTTCTTTAATAATCGGTTCGTTTCCACAAATTTTACAACGTCTATCGATCAGAACAAGTGGATCTAAAAGCGCAGAACACTGATCACATTGATCCCCTCTTGCTTTAGCCCCGCAATTCGGACAAATTCCCTCTACAAAACGATCTGGCAAAAATTGTTTGTCTGTTTCACAATAAGCCTGCTCAATTGATTTGGTGTAAAGATAACCATTCTGCAGAAGCTTTAAAAATATTTCTTGAACTGCATGATGATGATGTGTCGTATCAGTTCGTGTGTATAAATCATAGGTAAATCCAAGCTTTTGAAAACATTCTAGAAATTCCGTATGGAAATGGTTGGCAATTTTTTCAATCGTTGTATTTTCCTGATTCGCACGAATCGAAATCGGCGTACCATTGCAATCACTTCCTGACACATACAATACCTTTTCGCCTTTCTGTCGATAGTATCTCGCTAAAATATCACCAGGAAGCAGAGCCGCGATATGACCTAAATGTAAAGAACCATTTGCATAGGGCCAGGCCCCCCCTATAAAAATTGTCATCCTTCATTCCTCCTTGTATTTTTTGAACACAAAAAACGCCCTAATCATTATGATTAGGACGATTGGACTCGTGTTACCACCTATATTCGCAAATAGCTCACACTACTTGCCTCACCCAGTACGCCTTACGGGATACTGCTGCTGTTGTAACGAGTGCCACTCTCGTCGTAGCCTACTTGCTCGGGCTTTCGGTACGAAGCTCAAAGGTCATTTTCAAAAGGGTTCGTTTGCTTCATTTCCACCAGCAGAAGCTCTCTATCAAACACAGTCCTTTTTACTTTTCCTTCTCATCGCTTTTCTTTAGAAAGATTGTAATTCTTTTGCAAGTAAAATGCAAGTTGATTAAAAAAACGAAAAAACAGTTTTACATATTGCCTCGACTCTTTAGATTAAAAATTATGATACAATTATTTTAAAAATATTTCGAAAGAAAGGATGATTCCTCATGTGTCGAAACATTAAACCATTATTTAACTATGATCCTCCAGCTACAAAGGACGAAATCCATGCAGCTGCCTTACAATTTGTCCGCAAGGTATCTGGTTATCAAAAGCCCTCTAAAGTAAACGAACAGGCTTTTCATAATGCGGTTGAAAATATTGCTGCTAATACGGAACAGCTTCTAAACTCGCTTGTTACCAGCTCCACTCCCCGAGATCGCCAGGTAGAAGCGGAACGAGCCCGAGTTAGAAATGAAAAAAGATTTGGAAAAAACTAAATCACAAAGCGTTCGGCTACCAGGCAAGCAAATATTCAGTTAAAGACAGGCGTTTTGCCTGTCTTTGGCTCAGGTTTAAATAGAACAGCGACTAAAAGTACGCCCCTGGAGCCCTTTATTAAGATAAATATTGTTCATAGTCCTTCCAAATATCAACCATTTTTTTCTAATCTTCCCTCTTGTTCTCTCCCTTTTTGCCGCTCCATTCTCGTAAACAACCATTTTACTAAAGGGGGAACAGCAAAAAAGATGAAAAACGTGCGGAAAAGTTGATACCCGGAAACAATATATAAGTCAGCATGAATAGCATGGGCAATGATACCCATTTGATCCATTCCACCAGGAGCTAAGCTTAACAAGCCGGTAGCTTTTGAAATTGGTTGAATGAGCGTGAGTAATAACCCCAAACCAATACCGCCCACCACTAGCAACAAGCCACTCCCAATCGCAATCGCAAAGGTTTTGAAGGTATGCGGCATATCCTGCGGTTTCAAAAGCAAGCCAACATATGTCCCGATCAACAATTGCGCGATATTAAGCAGAGTAGAAGGCAAAACTGGACCCGCTATGCCAATTGCTTGCAAGATTGCTGTACCGATCGCAGGGCCAATTAAATAAGCCGTTGGCATTTTAATTCTGATACACAAAAAAGCAAAAACAATACATACGATTGCAAAGAGTGGCAAACGGGGAAATAAACCTGCCCAACTTCCAACTATATCAGGAGGAAGCGCAGATTCAGTGGCGACTAAAGCATCAGCTGGATCGCGAAAAAATGGAAGCATCACAATCAAAGGCGTTGCAATAATAATGATCATCAGGCGAATCACCTGTGTGATCGTCACTACTCCGAGATGAATTCCCTTCGTTTCTTCTGCCAAAATTAAAACTTGTGAAAGTCCGCCCGGTATACTCGCTAATAAGGCGGTTCGATAATCACTATCAGAAATCTTAGAAACGACATAAGCAATCCCTGCACAAAACACCAGTAATAAAATCGTCATGAAAAGCATGTATGGAATTTGCCGCCCCATTTCGTGCAGAGCAGTGCCAGTCATGGATAGACCAATTGTGTAGCCAACAATGATCATGCCTGTATTGCGCAGTGAACTAGGCCATAGCAAAGGCCACCGAAGTAGATTAATCGTAATGAATACAGATATCATTGGCCCTAATAACCATGGTACAGGAATATGTAGAAACTGAAATACCAAACCGCCAATGGCGGCAATTAAAAACGTAAAAATAATTTTTTTAAATTGCATATAAGATAGGAACCCTTCTTTCACATACACCTTTCAATGTCCTACTAAGCTAGAACATGAATAATCTTTCTTTCTACTATACAGGAATTTTATTTAGAATGCGTTCCCAAAGTCTTTTTTACTTTTATATCAGTGGCAACTAGCAGAATTAAGACTATATATTTCTAAATGTTCTAAATCCGTCTGTGCTATAATCATATCAACGATGTATGAGAAAAAGAAAGGATGAGAAACGTATGCAGGATATTCGTACAAATAATATAGAGCGCTTTTTGGGCTACAGTCAGTTTTATGATCAAAATCGTCCCGTTCCTCCAAATGTTATCGTCAAAATACTAACAAGATATTTGACTCAGGTGCCTAATCGAGTAGTGGATGTCGGTTGTGGAACCGGATTATCATCTTTCATCTGGTTAGATCAAGCGAAGGATATAATTGGGGTGGAACCGAATGATGATATGCGTAAAGCGGCCCTCGCTCATTGGCAAGCCCAGGAGGAGCCTGATAATCTTCGGTTTGTGAAGGGGCTGTCTGATCAGCTAGATATCGATGCTGATTCCGTCGATATTCTCACCTGTTCCCAATCCTTTCATTGGATGGATCCACAACCCACATTGCGTGAATTTGCTCGTGTTCTGCGTACTGGAGGAGTCTTTGCCGCTTATGACTGTGACTGGCCGCCATCTTTTACAATGGAAGTAGAGGAACATTATCAAGCACTGATTGCACTTGCTGAATCTCGTGTGACCGAACTTGCACCCGCCAAGCAATTAGCGTTTAAATGGAATAAAGATGAACATCTTCAACAAATTCGTGAGTCTCAGCTTTTTTCTTTTTCCAAAGAAATTGTGTTTCATCATTGGGAACAATGTGATGCAACTCGGTATGCCAATATCGCTTTAAGCCAAGGAGGATTGCAGACAGCATTAAAATTAGGTGCTACTGACCTTCATGATGCGATCACTGCCTTCCAACACCATGTGCAACAAGCTTTCGGTGGAGAAAGCCAAGACATCCTCTTTAGCTACCGCATGCGTCTTGGGATTAAATAACTTCAGTGAATAAAAATGTAAAGGGGCCGCAATCAATGCGGCCCCCGTTTAGATTTCCGCTAAGCGGAAATCACCTCGTATTTTGTGCTCACTGTTACCAGCCTCCTTTCCGAATTTCTATCGGTCCGACATCCTTATTAACTCATAAAACCTCACTCACCAACAAGTGAAAGAATGGATTTAACCAATCTTTCCCAGCAAGCCTCCTAGTTTACACCAAAAACATATGCATCGATTTATAAACGAAATCGATGTTTAATCATCTGGGCAACTTCTACAGCGCTTAATTTTGTATTATCAATGCGCAAATAATGCTCTTCTTTTATTTCTCCAGCTTCGGAATTTAACCGTAGTGTATCCATGCTACTGAGTAAGTTTTCTTCCGATTGTTTGATATTTCGTTTCGTTGGCTTTTGCTCAAGTCGATTCGGTGTTTGATTCCGTTTGAGCCTTTCTTCTACATGTGCTTCTAGCTCAACAAAGTATATTTCCGCTCCTTCAGTACGAAAATAATGACAGACTTTTTCAACTGCATCCCAATCCTCTTGCTTGTTGAAGGCCCATACAAATGTAAAGATCATGCCATACTGGTCACTTTGGGAAAATGTTTTAAATACCTCTTCACGGAATAAGGTCGATAATCTCCACATTTCCGCACTAAAACCGAAAAAAGGCTCAAGTAAATCAATCGTCATATGATTATGAAATAATTTCAACTCCGTGATTTTTGCTAGCTCTTGCCCTACTGTCATTTTCCCAACAGCTTGGGGACCGAATAATAGAACAAATTTCAATGGAACACCTCCTATCCCGAATTAAGTATCTGATACAGGCTTGGTGCCACATGCCATAAAAAAAATCATCATCGCCAATGAATCGGGATTCTGCTGCAAATTTTCAAATGCTTTTTCAATGCTTTGAAAATCACTTTTAGAGAGGGAGCCTTTTTTATAAAATGCTTCGAATCTCTTGGGGTTAAATTGCTCTTTAACCATCTCTACGCCAACTAGATCACTATGTACAGAGATGGCATCCATTTCAACATTACAAAATCCTGATGATTCAAGTAATCGCGGTAAACTACGTCCAATTTCACGATTTCCTCCTGCTTCCCCTTGCATCGCAATCAGCTTATCGATCACTGAACGGAAATTCTCCACTGTTGGTTCAATAATGCCAAAGATGCCATCATCTACATCCATGATCACGAGTTTGCCTCCTGGTTTTAATACTCTAAATATTTCTATCGCTGCTTTCTTAGGCTCGAAAAGATGTAGAAAAACTAAGCGTGCAATAACAAAATCATAGCCATTATCTTGAAGTCCTGTATCATACACAGAGGCTTGGATAAATTCAATATCTCTATCAGTTATCTTATTTAATCGTTGTTTTGCTTTTGCTAACAAGCTATCATCAATATCTAATGCTGAAATTCCACTTTTTGGTAAATGCTCCACAAGCTTCTCGGTTACAAATCCAGGTCCACAACCAACTTCTAACACTTTCATCCCATCAGATAAGCCAAACCACTTAAGGTTTCTAAATTCCTTTTCCCAGCTCATCAACGCTTGCACCCGAAGTCTATCAACCTCATTCTCGAACCCAATATTGGAACGAGCAATATTATAAGTAGAGTTAAATTGATTCATTTGCTTAAACCTCCTTTACAAAATCTTTCATATCCCTGGAATATAGATCGTCATTTCCCCGCCGTCGATTGTACTTTGAAAGGCATATATCGGTTGATAATAGCCTTTGGAATCCAAATAATAGCTGATTTCTACTTGATCAATATGTAAGGTTTCGGGTTGTTTATTTGCAAGGGAATACTTAAATTTCCCGGCTAAAATTTCATCATATGCTTCTTGTTCACTCTTTATTTGAACATCTCTTACCTTGTCATAAGTGATTAACTGATTGTCAATGCTCTTCAATGTATCATCATGATAATATTGTACATTTAAAACACCATCTATAAGCTGATTCCCGTTGGCTATTTTATCTGCCGTCCATTCATAAATACCAGTTTCGACTTTTTGAAAATCGGCATCCTCAGGGATATCTATTCCGAATGCTGTTACGCTTGCCTTTAATGTTTTTTCATCCGTATTTTTTGGTGTTGCATCAAAGCTGGAGAAGTCTGCATATCGGTAACTTCCATCTAAGTATTCAAACCATAAATCATATCCCTCAATCCGATACACAGCATCATCTGGATATGATATAACCTCCATATCTTCTGAATCAAGCTGTTGTCTCTTAAAAAAATCTTCAGCAAATTCCTCCCCAGAAGCCTTTGTGTAGCTTGGTGCCTTATAAATCGGAACATTTTTTCTTTGATCATCAAGCTGCACATCATTCGTGATCGTGGCACTAGCCATATTTGTCTTATAATTCGGCACAATGATAAGGTTTCCAAATTCCTTCGTATAATAATAAGCAAACATGCTGCCGGATAGGAGGACCACTAGTAAGAGAGGGGATAAATATAATAAAGAGTGCTTGATTCCCCTATCTTTAATCGTCAGAATAGCCATAATGATCCCATAACCAATACTTGCACCCAATAAATTATTAAATAGATCATCCAACTCAAAAATACCAAACCCTGTTAGAAGTTGAAAAGTTTCAATAAAAAGTGTAAATATCGCCGCCATCCCAATCGTCCACCTCACTTTTCGAAAGCGAACATGCCATAGCGGGAGGAGGATTCCGAACGGCACAAACATTAAAATGTTTAAATACAGATTCTGCCATTCCCTTACACTGAAACTATTCCAAGCCTCTTGGTATGAACTAAAAAAGGCTAAATTCACTCCACCCGAATAGGTTGAACCTCTATTCAGGAAAGTAACACCCATCACCATAATAAAATAACCAATAAATAAACTTGTAAAAAGCAATTGTTTTCTTGAAAGGCGTTTTTTTCCGCCTAAAAGTTTTCTATAGATAATGACATACCCAAGAAAAAAGACAATTCCTAAAACTATGACCGTAGTAAAAGCTAAAGTAAAATTCCCCTTAATAATTTCGATGATTTCTTGTAACCTCATTTTCTATCTCCTTTTATTCTTTCATCTGGTTCTTTTCCCTTCTCCAATAGATCACTAATTTTTTATGTATTTGTTCGCCTGATAGAGTAAATATCCTGATCTCGCTATGATGAATCAGTTATGTTTTTTCTGCTGCGATCATTAAAAACATCGGTCTGCGAGTTTCATCTTTCATTTCAGGGTCTTCTAACATGTCATCAGCAGGAACGGATTCTTTCACTGCTTTTATCAAAAAGCCTGATGAAATTAAATCGTTCATATAGGTTGAAATGGTACGATGGTATTTTGTCACACTCTCATTCAAGAAGTTTGTTTCCCGTACTCCTTCTGATTGATAGTGGTCAACAGGCCAATGCATACGATTTCCCTGGTCATCATAATACCAATCTTGTTCATTTCGAGAAGTAAAAATGGGATGTTCCACCGAGAAAACGAAACTTCCCCCAGGGACTAAGCATTCATATACTTTTTCACAGATTGTTTGGAACGACTGAATATAGTGAAAAGCCAGTGAGCTAAAGACAATATCAAATTGATTATTGGAAAAATCAATATCCTCAATGGACACTCTTATATAAGAAATGGCAGGATCATTTGTCATTTCACGGGCTCTCTCGATCATTTTTTTGGATATATCTACCCCTGTTACAGATCGTGCTTGCTGCGCACGAGCATAGCGGCAATGCCAACCAAAGCCACAACCTAAATCAAGGACATTTCTATCTTTTAAATCTCCAATTAGCTCTTTTACTATATGCCATTCTCCAGCCCCTTCAAGACCTTTCACTGACCGAGGCATTTGTTCGTATGCAGCAAAGAAATTTGGATCATCATATTTATTTTGTTTCATCGATTATACAACTCCAATTCTTCAGATAAAAGAAGCATCCATTCATTATTTTAGGAAGACCACATGTCTTCACTTTACTATTACTATATGACTGCCATTCATACGAGAAAAAATTAAATACTTTTTAGTATTTTGGCTGGATTCCCTGCTACGATTGTGTCGGAAGGGACATCTTTTGTCACGACAGAACCAGCTGCAACAATAGAATTCTTCCCAATTGTGATTCCAGGTAAAATTACACAACTCCCACCTATCCAAACATCGTTTCCAATTTCGATTGGAATGGCATAGCCCTTCTTATATCTTCCTTTTGGCTCAATCGAATGACCTGCTGTATATATACCTACATTCGGACCAATCAAACAACGATGACCAATTTTCACTTCAGCCATATCTAAAATAGTACAATTATACCCAGCATAAAAATGATCACCAACATGAATGTTATATCCTAAGTCACAATGAAAATTATGTTCAATGCTTGGATTAATACCTAAGCTACCAAATAAATTCCTAAGGATTTCAACCTTTCTTTCAGAATTCTCAACATCCATATTGTTTAATTCCTGAACAAGTTTTTGGGAATGAATGCTTTTGATGCTAAGTTCCTCTGTCCCACGTTCGTAATAGATCCTTTCCTTTTTGTCCAACGGTAATCCCTCTTTTCGACGCTTTATATATGTATGACACTATCTAGCAACTTTAAATGCATGATCAATCACATTCTGTTTTAAGTATAACAGCATTAATCTAATTCAATCCTATTTATTTCTTTTTGTAAATGAAGCAATTTTTATTGTAAGTCTATCTTCCAACCTAGACATTTATTTTCTCCAGTCAGTGCTTGACATTGATATGAGTATATCAATGAGAGGGCTAACTGTTAAGCAAAGGTCACTTCTACCTCGCCTTCTTCACGGGCAATTTTTAGACAGGTTTCGATAAATGTTAAGATTGATTTTTGCTGCCAATCAAAGATCTCCCCTTTGCTGTTCTCATATAAAAAGGCGTGATCCGCTATTTGCATAAACCTTTCTAAAGCTTCCTCTACTTGTATAGATGATAGGTTAAGAGTCGCGCCGATGCCGCTCACTCCCCCATTATATTGATGGGCATCAAACAAATCGTAAAACCAAGGAGCATAAATATCTCCTGCTGTAAAACGTACATGCTGTAATATATCTCCTCTTTGATTATATGAATAGATATCATGACCCACTGATATAACTCCTCCTTTAAAATAGATTTAAACTTAGGAATTGTGTGTTTGTAGAAAATCGTAGAATTTTTTATAAATGAATAGGCTTTCATTTATCGGAGAATAAAACGAAGGTAAAGCAGGAAGATAGACCTAGATAAAATCTTACATATTTCGTTAATTGCAGTCAAATAAAGTTTTCGACATTTTTCGACTTTACCTCAGGAAAAATCATATAATGCTGATTCGCATAATTCACTTAATTTTAACATTGTTGAACCTGAAACAGGATCACGATATACTATTGTTGATGTACCAACGAGTAGGGGGACAGCCCATGAACAAAGAGGAACAACTCTTAATCAATTTTAGAGATTTATTTAACAAAATGGCTTGGCTGAATAAGGAGAAGATGGAAAAAAGTCTTAAGGGGCATATGCCTTCCGAAGTACATTGCATCGAATCCATTGAAAAAAACACAAATCCCAATGTGAAAAAGCTTGCGGAATCCCTTTATATGACTAGAGGTGCCATCAGTAAATTAACGAAGAAACTTATTAAAAAAGGACTTATCGAAAGTTACCAGAAACCGGATAACAAAAAAGAAATCTACTTTCGCCTCACTGAACAAGGAAAGAAAATTTATACACTCCACGAAAAACTACACAAAGAGTTTCAAGACCGGGACAAAGTCGTATTCGAGCATGTAACAGAGGAACAATTTGACAGCATGCTTCGTTTCGTAGAAAAGTATAGTAAGCATTTAGATGCAGAAATAAAGAGGCAAGGGATAACGATTAATTAGATCAAAAATCATAATTATAATATTACAAACAGTCCAACTCTATTGAGAATGGGCTGTTTTTTCATAAAAAGTTTTTGTTGACAAGGAAACAAAATGGTGTTATCTTTTTGGTGACAAGGAAACAAAAACTTATGAGAGGAGAATCATATGTCAAAACAAAAAGTAAAGGAACCTGGATTACCAAAAGAAATTCTCGCGGCTGCTTGGGCTATTGCACTTGGTGCCATTGCTCCAATGTTTGACTCCACGATGGTGAACATTGCTATCGACAAACTAATGAACGATTTCGATACGACATTAGATATTATTCAATGGTCCATTACAGGTTATGTTTTAGCCCTCGCGATTGCGGTTCCAATATCTGGCTGGTTGATGAACAGATTTAACGGAAAGAAAATCTTCGTCGGCGCGGTTATCGCCTTTGGTGTAATTTCTATTTTTATTGGAATTAGTTGGGACATTTCCAGCTTTATCTTCTTTCGTTTGCTCCAAGGATTTAGTGCCGGGATTATTACCACACTTATGATGACACTCTTGGTTAAAACAGCAGGTCCGGAAAATGTAGGAAAAGTTATGGCCATCGTCAGTACACCGATGATCTTCGGGCCAATCTTAGGACCTGTAATCGGAGGCTTTATCGTTCATGGTGCCTCATGGCATTGGATTTTCTTCATCAATGTGTTCATCGTCTTAATTGCCGCCCCACTTATGATGAAAACTATTCCAGACTTTGAACCCTTCAACAAAGCTAGTAAACTTGATATTTTTGGAATTACTGATTTGTCCTTAATGAGTGTAGCATTGATTTACGGAATTACGAAAGCAGCAGACCATGCTTCATTTCATAATCACGATACAATCCTATGGCTGAGTATTGGTCTTATTTTAGCAATTATTTACCTTATATATAATCAAATCAGAAAAAATCAAACCGTACTTCCGATGAATTTGTTTACACATAAGAGCTTCTTAGCATCTAGTATTGGTTTGTTCTTAGCAAATATTTCCATCATGGGACCTATGTTAATACTTCCATTGTTCTTTCAAAACTTTCGTGATTTCACAGCAATTGGAGCAGCGCTTGCGTTAATCCCTCAAGGTGTTGGGATGCTCGTTACTAGACCATTGATTGGAAAAATGATTGATAGGATTGGAGCGAAATATGTGGTTATGGTCAGCCTTGTTCTTTCGCTGATCGGATCTATTCCGCTTATCTTTATCACAAATCAAACAAGTATGGTTTGGATTTCCATCGTATTATTTATTCGGGGTACTGGTGTTGGGGGGATTATGCTTCCGTTGACGAGTGATGCTTATACAGGACTTGACAACAAACAACTTTCAGAAGCAGGTGTCGGGATTAATATTATTGAAAATCTTGGTTCAAGCTTTGGTTCGGCTATTATCGCAACCGTTGTCGCAACTGTCATACATGGATTGCACCCAACAATTGCCAATGGTTTAAAAGGTTACCATGCCGGATTCTTAGTATCCGCCATTATCCTTGCATTCATCTTCATCCCAAGCCTATTCCTCACACATAAAAAGAAGACATAACAAAGAACCTGTGCTTGACATTTGAGCACAGGTTCTCCATTTCCATGTCCCTCCCCTACTTTAGAAAATTGTTTAAACCTATATAAACAGCGCTATGTTTTTCTAAATAGGGTCTGTCTAACGCCTATACCAAACTTCCCAAATTTACTAATCTAAAATTCCAAAGATTGGTATGTTCGATTACTATAAAGCTTTTTCAAGGATAATCTTCGGATCACTTGGTTTAGCCGCATCTATTCCGACTACATCAAAGCCATATTTTATATTCAAAATAAGCATGTTGCGCCATTTATTTTTTGTTTTAGTTTGGACAATTTTATAGCCTTTATCTTTTATGTACAAATGTTGTTCCTTCATTAGTTTTGAAGCAATCCCTTGGCTTCTACGCTGTTCATCAACGCCTCCAAGCCAACTATAAAAAATATCCGAATTTAGTTCATAACCAATTTTATATCCTACAACTTTTCCTTCTTCAAATCCAATTGTAAAAAGTAGTCTCGGCTTATCTTTCGCCTTCCTCATGAACATGTCCGAATCTTTGAAAATTGTTTCATGTAGACTTAGAATCTGACTAAGTAACTGCTGATCAGGAAAGCCAACAATATTTACATACTTCAAAGCCATCCCTCCTTGATAGAGATTTTACTTAGTCTAGTAATCTTATTGTGATGGCCACAGTGCCCCACTCCTTCTCCTTTTCTGGAGTATATATTTTATAAGTCTGATTAACCATTTCTGAAACTGTATCACCAACAGCATCAAAATCACTTGCTGGGATGCTTTCGTACATTTCTGTAAATGTTGGATACTGCCTTAATTCAACCACTTCAACCTCTAACGTCTCATGACTATCTGGAAGTTTTGTAAACTTTATCGTGTCCCCTATGTTTAATTTTCTTCTTTTTTCATCGTATAATCTTACTTCCACGGTTTTTTTACCTGACTTCATGGAATTAAAAGGTGTTTCATAAAGTCCCATTTTGTGTTCCATTGCCTTCACTCCTGCTCATTTATCTAAAGCTGCCACGTTATTTCTTTAAAGAAAGTTTTAGATCAGACTTTTTGCAAAACCAATACTTTTTTCTATATATCCCATACTCTTATATAATTTATGAGCAGTGAATCTTTCTGGTCTGTTTCCGCTATTTAATCCAATTCCAGTAGCCCCAATTTTTCTTGCCCAGCTTTCTGCTTCTGCTAAAAGTTTTTTCCCTATCCCTTTACCACGATAATTGGAATCCACCACAAAAGCAACAATACGAATACAGAAGCCATCCATCTCATAATAATAGCCTTTCACCAATCCGATCATTCCAATTACTTTTCCATCATATGATGCTAATAATGTATGATAATCAGGACTCGCTTCAATATGATTCATTCGTGTCTTCATACTTTCAATTGTAGTAGGATAACCAAGTTGTTCCATCAGCGAAGTTAATACCTCAATATCATTTACTGTGGCTTCTCTGATTTGCATCTCTACATCTCCATAAAGTTTTATATTTTAGAAATCCATTCATGAGTATCAGATTGACATATTTGAAGTGATCTTTTTAACCATTGTTTTTGTTCTATCGATAAAAGAGGCAAGGAGCATTTAAAATCGTGTTTATGCTTAGTTGCATCTATTGAGTCTAAATAGGTTGATTTATATAGTAAAACAATTTCTGGTGACAGATATTGAACTCCATCTTTTTTGAGAAATGCTTCGTCTAAAGATCGTTTTATAGAAACGTCATTCACATAGTAAAAATAATTTTCGTCCTTCTGATTAAATAGAATTTCTATATAATCTAAATCTATTTGTTCATTAGTTTTAATTGAAAATTGATATACATTGATTTCATTTGTTGGTTGTAAAGCACACCTAGTGTTATTTTCTGAAAAACAAAATAAATTTCGTTTCATTTGCCTCCCAGAAGCATCGAATAGCTCAATTACCTTTCCGCCGCCACAAGCTTCAAAAACTCTCCAACCTTTATTTATCATAAACGTAATGATATTTGGTCGATCTTCCCAAAACGCAAGAATATCAACATCCGTGTGCGCTCTTGTAGTTTTCCCAATAAACAGTTCAATGGCACACCCACCACATATAGCCCATTTAAAATTTGCATCGCCTAGAAATGTTTTCACACTGGATATAACTTCCATCTTGCACCTCATTTTTTATACAATTCAAATATCCTCATCTTACCTCTTAGCCTTCCGAAAATCTCGATCCATTACTTCAATAACAAATTGTTCTTTCTAGTTCCTTACGTCTTACAGCAATGTAGATTGAAAAACCACAATGAAATCTAATAAAAGAACCTTAAGCCTTGCCAAGTTGCTAAAGCTAAAAAGAAAATAATTACTGTTAAAGTAAACTAAGAGTATGGGTTCTTTTTATTTCGTATAATTTTGTATACAAAGATTATGAGAATACATATTAATGTCAGCACTCCAATAATCGATATTAGAGCATAAAACAAAAACATAATTAGCCTCCAACGATATAATTATGACCATTCAGCTATTACTCATTTTTTCAAAAGGAATTCAGCAGTGCTATCTCCGATTGTTCACGACTATCAATATCTACATATGCTATAACTGGTAAGTCATCGATTGTTGCCAGCCTAATTTTATACATAGATTTCATCTCCAAATTAGTTTTATTAAAAATCCCCTTCTTAATTAAATAATCCTGGAAGGTGAAAAAAGAGAAATTTAGGTCGCACGAGTGGAAGCAAGCCAATTTATAATAAAATCGAATAACTCTACTGAAAATGTGTGCTGACAAGGTTCAGTTGGTAAAGTTCTATTAATTGTTTCAACAATTGTTTCGGTGTCATCTGATGCAATAAAACAAACAAGATCAGGATTAAATGACTTCAATGCATTAAAATAACATTTTTGAGGTTCAATCATTCTGAGGTTCATTTCGAAACCACTACGTCGTCTCTTGTTATCACCATTTTTCCTTTTTCTTAATTCAACTTCGTCTGTATATAACACAAAATATTTATCAGGAAAACCAATGGAATGATTTAATAGTTTCTTTCGATAAAATTCAGCGACAAATTTTAATGATTGTCCACCAAATAAGGTAAAATCATACACCCAATTATACCAAAGGGGCTGAAAAGGATCGATATCAATAACTACAAAAGGATAGGTAGATCTTTTTCTTTGGGCGATCGACCATCTTTCAACTTGCTTCTCAAAAAACCATTTTGGGTATATCGGTTATGGAGATTTCCACAATGCATTTACTTCAGGTATCCAATAGCCTCCATACTTCCTAGCAAGTTTTGAAGAAGTAGTGGTTTTTCCAACTGCGCTGGCCCCATCAATACTTATAATTGTCATAGTTTCCTCCATGAAATTTCAACATCTTATGTTTCGGGGTAAGGGTCTTGACATCTCTCCAAAAACAGTATGTTTAACATTCATTGTGGTAGAATCAATGTCGATTATCACAGCATGTAATTCATTACCCTGTCCAGGATTTATTGAAAGTATTTCTCCTATCTCCTCATACCATTTTCCTGACATCCTCGGGGATTCATGAATATGTCCATGTAAGGAAAGAATGGGCTTTTCTTTCATTATTTTTTGTCTTATTACTTTGCTTCCAGCAGTTTGTTTATTTCTAAGCAAATCTAATATGCCCCCACTTGGTGGAACATGTGTAACCCATATTGATTCTGAAATGGAAAAGGATTTTATCTCTTCTTCTATACTTGGCAAGGTATTCAAAAAATCTCTTGATACTTTTTGAGATTCACCCGTCTGATTTAAGATATAGCTAGATTCGCATATCACATGATCATTTGTAAGATCTCACCTTTCAAAGTAGTTTTTTAATTTAAAAGGGCTTGGTGTAATTATTGGAAAACCGAAAATCGGTATCCCCAAACCGATTCTGTGTGGCTTATTGTTCAAAAACTGGTACTTCTCTTCACTTAAGCGATTTCTCAATTCCTTAAATACAGAATATAAATCGGTATTCCCTGCAATTAAGGAGACAGGAATGTTGATTGATGTGAAAAAGGGAAGTGAACAACCCCTCCTTACCAGTCCTTACAGACTGCTTGAAGAAGGGGCTTCCTGATTCACAGATCTTTGCGCAATGGAGGAATCCCCATTTCCGTCTTACATGATCTCCACAGGCGTTGGTTATACTGTTCGGACATGACCTTGCCCTACAGTTTTATTGGATTAGGCTATCTGAAGTTGTTCTAGACCTTTTGCTAAGATATTCAGAGCGGCATTATGGTCTCTGCCTAATACAGCACCACATCCCGTACAGATATGGGTGCGTACAGACAGAGACTTTTTCACACGGTTTCCGTAGGAAGAACAGTCCTGTGTTGTGTATTCAGGCATCACCTTCACAAGGAGTCCGCCATTCCGTCGGCATTTGTAACCAAGCATATTCCGGAACATGCCCCAGCCTGCATCCGAAATAGACTTCGAGAGTTTACGGTTTCTGACCATCTGACGGATGTTTAGGTCTTCTACGCAAACGACAGAGTGGTCGTTCGCAATCCGGTAACTTTTCTTGTGAAGAAAATCCTTCCGTTGATTGGCAATCTTCATGTGCAGCTTCTCCACTTTGGCCGCCTGCTGTTTGTAGTTCCCAGAACCACGAGTCATGCGGGAAAGTTTCTTTTGTGCTTTGCGTAATTGCTTTTCAGTCTGCCGGAGATAGCGTGGGTTCTCAATTTCCGTCCCATCGGAAAGGACCGCGTACTTATTCAGGCCAACATCGATGCCAATAGCTTCTAAAATACGGAGGGGCTGTGGTTTCACTTGTCCTGCGACACTAAAAATGGCGAACCACCGACCGCCTTTCCGCTTGATGACGACCTGTTTGATGGCTCCTTCGATGGGACGATGCATCTTAATGTCAACGTTTCCAAGTTTCCCATTGAAAAGCTTCCCATCTTCCGTGAACGATAAAGCCATCCGATTTCCTTTCTTGTTGTAACCGAATTGGGTAAAGGTAAGGCTATTGTAGTCCTTGTATTGCTTGATTTTTGGATACTTAGACCGTTGGTCAAAAAATCCATTGAATGCTTTTTCCAGCCGCACGAAAACCTCCTGAAGGGGTTGAGAAGGGACCTTCGTTTAAGAAAGGGAATTTTTTCTTATCTACGACCAATTGCTTCTGCATATCGTAACGAGAATAGTTTGTCTTGTCTTCCTGATACATACGATGCCTATCGATCAAGGCAGAGTTATAAAGATGGCGACAATAATGAAGCCAAGTATCGAGTTTTTCCCTTTGCTCTTCGTTTGGATAGATTTCATATTGATAGTTCACAAGTATCTCTGTTTCCGAAACGAACTTCTTTCCAACCCTCTTTTTCATGATCGTCACCTCTCCACTCCTATACGTTATGCATAGTATACCAAACATATATTCCCCTTATCAAGCGAGAATAGGAAGAAAATAAAATATTTCGGTCTACACCGACCGAAATTCATCCTCTCCCTGCTCGCTTAGCTTCCTGAGGAAGAGGACTTCTTTCGGAGGGCTGTTAAAAAGTTCTCCATAAAAGTTGATTGTTCTTCATGTGAAGTTGAATAGGCAAATAAATCCCCGCCTAAAATAAATACATCCGCCTGAACATTATTTATAAGGTCATATATTTAATAATAGAAGTCCTTATTGCTATGTAAATCTGAAGCATAAATTATTCTCATTACCCTCAACCTCTTAATTTAATTTAAATTGAAGTAACCAGTACCTTAAGCATAAGAACTAGCTAGTATTCACTCAAAACTCCATCTAATAATATTCAAGTAGCTTTTCATCAATTTCATCTACTGTACCAATATCTGTCACCTTATCCCAAAGCACAATTTGTTCTGCTTCATCGTTATCTATAAAAGGATTTAGATCTATTAACTCACCACTAAATAATGCCCCGTACTCCAGTCTATCATCCGGTTTTAATTGAAATTTCATTAAACCTGTGAACGTCAAAGTTTCAATGGATTGATTCGTTTCTTCCATTAACTCTCTAGTCGCACATTCTCTTGCGGTTTCACCATCATCAATGATTCCGCCTGGTAATTCCCAATGTTTCCGCCATTTATTGAACATCAATAGATACTTTTCATTATGTTTCGCCACAACTAACGAATGAGTTAAAGGGGCACCAATCACATTTTTATCAATATCTTTTTCACTTATTCTTAAAAAATCAAGAAAAATATGCCCCTTGTTACTAACCAATATTGTCACAGACTTCCCCTCCCATTCATGTCATTTTATAGAAATATTTTATCTTGGCGGATGAGGCTTCATTCCCATTAACCTAGGTGTTATGGATAATAGCTCAATCAAATCATTAATCACAATATCAGCTTGAACGAGCTCATCTTCGCAGGCAAAATCAAAATTGCAGCCTATTGAAACAAGACCATTATCTTTCGCTGCTTTTATATCTGATAAGCGATCTCCCACTACAACCGCATTTGTCATGTTATATTTCCTTAATATACTTTGAACCAAATCTGATTTATTTAATGACTTAATTTCTTGGATACTGAATGTCTCAGTTACCCAATGATCCAATTGATAATAGTGGACAATGGCGTTGAGATATTCAGTTAATCCATTACTTGCTATAAAGATTGAACAGTTATTCTCTTTCAAATAACTAAAAACTTCCTTTACATTTGGATATAAAGCACCTTTTCCAGCTTCTATATTCTCAACTAGTCTTTCTAGAAAATAAGCATCTGTTCGTTCTCTATCTGTACTGCTATGATTAGGCAGCAAAGTTTCCCATACTTTTGGTAAGGGTACCCCCATGATTTCACGATATTGATCAACAGGGGTTGCTTCATCCCATTTATTCATTGACCGTAAATAGCTAAATGTATCATCAAGTGATAATTCTAAAATTTTATCTGTTCGAAATAGTGTTCCATCCATATCAAAAATGACTGATTCTACCATAACCTTTTCTCCCTATTGATAGTCGGAGAGAAGAATTTCTCCTCTATTCCGTGAAATAAATTATTCTCCATAAGCTTTATGTCAATGAAATGGTTGTATTTTTCAACTAATTTTGGAATTAAATCAGTTAATATTACCTTGTAAGCTTCTTTAGCGAGCTTCATTGAATATTTTCCTAGGCCTCCTCCACTCATCAAACTGATTATAATAATTAGCTATATTGCACATCTTTTTTCATCTTTTCTATACTTTCCTCTACTTACTCTTTTAAAAAGTCAGTTAAACCCATTCCTCAGATGCACTGTCTCTATTTCAAAGTATTTTTTGAGGTATTCAAAAATCCCTAAGGGGGCAACTTCTTTCAATCCTAACTGATCTATCGTACGCCACACCATCTTCACATCTGCGTATTCTTGATGTCTCATTTCCTCTACAATTTGATCATGTAACTGTACCTCGTGAATGAGTGTCACTCGATGCTGCGTGTTTCCTCCATAGGTCAGATATTTTTCGGACACAAATTTCAAATCCCTAACTTGGATATCCAATCCATATTCTTCATGAAATTCACGCTGAAGTGCTACATCAGTGGTTTCTCCGAATTCAATCGTGCCACCTGGAAAACGATAAAATGATTCCTCATCATCACATTGGACCAAAAATTGAATCTGTTCTTGCTTTCCACGCCATGCAATCGCTTCCGTTCGTAGTTTTGGTTTCATTATTAACCTCCTCTTGGGATACTTAAGTCAATGGTGTTTCCATTCCTACGTTCTAAGCGCTATCATACCCTTAACTCTATCATAACCTAGGGATGTCAAAAACTTAACCTGAATTTCCTTAAAAATCACCACTTAAAACAAACTCCACTAGTATCAAAATCTTTCTAAAGCTACTTGTAAGAATCTGCCCATGTCACTTGTTGATGTACATCAAACAAAATAACTCTCCAGCAGCATCCCCTACTAATCTATTCTTTTTCTACTGCTCCTTTTGCAAAATACTTCCACTTTCTCTCCATAATGTTATACCATAAAGAAGATGGAATTCTCGCTAACTGTTCCATATCATTTATACTAGAAAAGAGAATGATTGCTATATTTTAAAAAGGGTGTGTTGTATTGAAAAGTGCTATACCAGAACCTATGATTCAGACCTATTCACCAAATCGCTATCTTTGTCAAAAAACGTCTGAAAAACTTGAACTAGATGGAAGGCTTGATAAACCTTTTTGGGAACAAGCTCCTTGGAGTGAGGATTTTGTTGATATTGAAGGAGAAATGAAACCCCTTCCCCATAAGCAAACACGTGTCAAAATGCTATGGGATGATGAATATTTTTACTTTGGAGCAGAATTAATAGAAGATGAAATCTGGGCAACATTGACAGAGAGAGATTCTGTAATCTTTCATGATAACGATTTCGAGATTTTTATCGACCCTGATGGCGATACCCATCATTATTATGAATTTGAAATCAATGCTCTTAATACAGTTTGGGATCTTTTATTAATCAAGCCTTATCGTGATGGAGGGCCTTCTGTGAATGGCTGGGACATTTCAGGCATGAAAACAGCCGTTCACATTGATGGTGAGCTCAATGCTCCTGACCAAATAAAAAAGAACCATAAGTGGACTGTGGAAGTCGCTATGCCATGGAAGATATTAAAAGAATGTGCACGCGATGGACGTCCACCAAAATCAGGAGAATTTTGGCGGGTCAACTTCTCGCGTGTCCAGTGGCAAGTTGAAGTGGAAAATGGACAGTATGTGAAAAAAATCAATCCTGAAACAGCTAAACCCTACCCTGAGGACAACTGGGTCTGGTCCCCTCAAGGTGTGATCAACATGCATTATCCGGAATTATGGGGATATGTTTTCTTTATGGATACAAAAAATCAGCCACTTCCAATGATCCCAAAGGATGAAGAAAAGAAGTGGCAACTGCGGAAAATTTATTATTGGCAGAGAAATTATTACGCAGAACATAATTCTTTTACTAGCGATATTAGTGACGAATTACAACAGCAACTGCCTGTTGATTGGGAGATTGAAACAACTTCACGCACATTCATTGCCTCTGTCAAAAGTACAGATGGACAAAAGAGAATCTATATTCGTGAAGATGGAAAGGTATGGGAGGAGTCGGCAATATGAGTCAGCAAACACTTTCGATGACATTAGATGATAAAACTATATTGCAAATGGAGGAAAAATTTCAATACAAAAGAGAATTGGCGAAGGGGAAAGAAAAAGAATTATTCGGTACCTTAAACGAAGCACAGACAGAAGATGAGGAACTGGCATTAGAATATTTGCTTGCATACATGCCGTTAAATGATTTAGCTGATTATGATGGCACACTATTATTGAATCATGTAAGAGAAGCTTTTCATATTCAAAGTGTTGTACCATGGGGTGAACGTGTGCCAGCCTCACTCTTTCTGCATTTTATTCTTCCTTATAGAATCAATAACGAGAATATTGAAGATATACGTGGAGTCTTTTTTGATGAAATTTATCCTCGTGTTCAAGATCTATCCATGGCGGATGCGATTTTAGAGACCAATCATTGGTGTCATGAGAAAGCGAATTATATTGGTAATGACCCACGAACCGTGTCACCACTTACATTGATACGTACAGCCTTAGGAAGATGCGGGGAACAATCCACTCTTGCAGTTGCAGCACTGAGAAGCATTGGCATTCCAGCCAGACAAGTGTATACGCCACTATGGGCTCATTCTGATTCCAATCACGCTTGGGTAGAAGCTTGGGCAGACGGAAAATGGTATTTCTTTGGCGCTTGTGAGCCTGAGCCAAAATTAAATCAAGGCTGGTTTGAAAATCCGGCAAAACGCGCTATGTTGATCCATACTAAAGTGGGTGCCAATTATAATGGTCCCGAGGAAATCACTTTAGCCCATCCTTGGTATTCTGAGCTTAATCTAACCAATCTCTACGCTGAAACGAAGACGATACAAGTGCGATGCACAGATGAAGAAGGACAACCTGCACAAGCCAAAGTGCAATTTCAGCTATTTAATTTTGGTGGATTAAGAAATATTCTTGTAAAGGAAACGGATGAACAAGGAATCGCCGCATTAACGCTTGGGCTTGGGGATGTGTATATTTCTGCATATGGTGCTAAAGGCTGGGGCTTTGGCAAATGTGATGTCAAAGCAACCGATGGAATCACGATTTCCCTAACCAAAAAGATACCCGTTGATACTGAAGTAGATTTCAAAATGGTTCCCCCTTTCGAGCCAACAGATGATGCAAATATGAAAGTGACAGCAGCAGAAAGACAAAAACATAATGATCGAGTAAAAAATGGGGCTAATATTCGCGGGAGCTATGAAGCAACCTTTTTAACAGAGAAAGATGCCCATAAGCTTGCCGATGAGTGCTCTTTACCGAAAACAAGAGTGTGGGAGGTCCTAAAAAAAGCGCGTGGAAACAGTCATGAAATAGCGGCCTTTCTAAAAGAGTATTCCAAGCCATATAAAGAATGGAGCTTGCGGCTTCTAGAAGTTTTAAACGAAAAAGATTTAACAGATACATTTCGTCCAACATTAGCTGATCACCTAATCCAAGCGATGATTGTCAAAGACAGCATACTCCCTGAACTTGATGATGAAATTTTTGCTCAGTATATTTTACGACCACGTGTGGACTTTGAAATGTTGACATCTTATCGTTCCTATTTCCTAAAAGAATTTGGAGTAGAAAAGGTTGAAGCTGCACTGGATCATCCACCTTTCTTGGTAGATTTTTTAGATCGAGAATTCGAAATCGTCGAGGGAGTCAATTATTTTCGCGGCTCAGCGACACCTGTTGGAAGCTTCAAATTGAAAAAAGGAGACACACTTTCTCGGAATATATTATTTGTCGCTCTTGCAAGAACGATTGGCATTCCAGCACGGCTTGAACTAAGTGATAAACGTCCACAATATATGGTGGACGGATTATGGAAAAATGTACAATTCCGTAATAGTGCAATCGATCCTAACACTGCCGATTTCTCGGATCAAATAGGATTCGCTTTATGGGAGAAAGAACATGCAGCAGAACCAATCAAATATGGGGAAAATGTTACGATTGCTCGTTTTGAAAAAGGGAGCTATCAATCCTTATTTTTCAAATTTGATGAAGCTGAGCAACAGAAATTGGCTTTGCCTACAGGGTATTACCGTCTGACGACTAGTATCCGCTTAAATGATGGCACAGCGCTCATTCGCTTCCGCTATTTTCAAGTGAAGGCGAACGCAGAAACGACTGTACCGTTACAATTTCCTAAGCATGTGTATGATGTTCCTGTGATTGCTGAAGCAAACTTGGATTATCAAGCAGAATCAGTGGATGGTACCATGCTAAATGGAGTTCAAAATATCGGTGCAAAAGGAACCACCTTTGTTTGGCTTGAACCAGACCGCGAACCATCGAAACACTTACTTCGTGAGCTCAGAGAAATGAAAGCTGAGTGGGAAGCGCTCGATGTCCAAATAAACGGCTTTGTTCGAGAAGAAAAATGGGGAACAGCCCAACAACTCCAGGCCGCAGGTGATTTGCCAAACAACATGATGCTATTAAAAGAAACCATCAGCGAAGAGGCTTTAAATGTGATTGGTCAGACAATACCAGCAGGCAAAAAGGTCGGAAATGAATGGCCGATTGTATATGTAGTGGATGAGAATCAGCAAATTCGCCATATTTCAGAAGGCTATAAACTGGGGATCTCAAAAGAAGCAATCGATATCTATAAACAAATTTTAGGATAAACTTAAGCCAATCCGCAGCAGTAGAGTCTGCTTCGGATTGGCTTAAAAGTTTTTTCCTTTTTATTTTTCAAATCTTTATTACTTAATGATCAAATTGGATTCTTATTTAATGGGATACTAGTATTATCAGCATTTTAGTATAAAAGAAAAGACCATCTCTAGTTATCTACTAAAAATGGCCTTTTCAAATAATTTTTTTAAAGCGGTGCGCAGGATGAGCGCATAACCAGTTGATGAGGAATGATAATTCTTTTAACTGGCTCTTTGGGATTTTCAATTTTTAAAATGAGATTTTTGACGGCTTCATAGCCTAATGAAAATATATTAATGTCAACCGAGGTTAACGGCGGTTGTGTGATTTGGGCGAGAAAGACGTTATTAAAACTAGCAATCGACATCTCTTCTGGGACGGAAATGCCCATTTCATCAAGTGTATGCAAGACTCCAAGAGTCATTAAATCGTCTGTTACAACTAATGCAGTAGGTGGCTCTTCTAGCTTCGAAAGTTCGACAATTGCCTCTCTTCCACCTTCTTCTAAGAACTCTGCATGAACAATATAGGAATCACGCAGCTCAATCCCTGCCTCTCTTAATGCCTTTTCATAGCCAAGAAGTCGATCCACTGTGACGACTAGATCCCGATCCCCGCCGATAAAAGCGATCCTTTCGTGATGCAAGCTTAGCAAATACTCAGTAACCTCCTTAGCTGCGCGAAAATTATCATTGTCAATATGGATAATCCGCTCCTCGTGCTTATAAGGTTTTCCAATCACAACAAAGGGAAAATCATCATTCATTAAATAAGACATTAAGCGGTCTTCTACATGAGAATTTAATAACACAAGACCATCAACTCGTCTACCTTGAACAATTTGGACAACTTCATCAAAAATTTCGTCCTTCGTTTTTCCTGTTGTCATCTGCAGTGCATATTTCTTTTCATGAGCGCTTTCACTCAACCCTTGCAATACGCTTGGGAAGAAAGGATTTTGAAAAATAACGTCAGCGGATTCCGGCATCACTATGCCAATTACACTAGTTGATTTATTAGCCAAACTCCTCGCAATCAGATTAGGATGGTACCCAAGTTCCTTCATTGCTTTTCTTACTTTCTTTTTCGTTTCATCACTAATTCTTGGATTATCAGCAATGACTCTTGAAACAGTAGAGGGAGCAACATTTGCACGCTTGGCTACGTCTTTTATGGTTATTGACATGTTACCCCTGCTTTCAAGTTTTATTCCTTTCCCTCTTCATCAATAACATAATTCTCTAACTCCTTCTCAACATCACGCAAATATGAATTCACATCTGTCCCCCGCTTCTCAATTACATACTTTTCCATTAATTCGCGAAGGGGAGCTTCATTTTCAAAAAGACTAATTTTAGGTGGTCCACTTGATGGTGTTACTTCTTCTAGTGCAGCTAGATTATAATCTTCCGAGTTCTCAATATCTGCCATAAATTGTTCTTTAATTTCTGGGTCTGCAAGCGCAGGAACCGCCCCCTTCCGGATATAGGAAAGACGAACTTCAGCAGAGGTGAGATAGGCGATTACATCAAACGCCTCGTCTTTATGTTCTGATGTATCCATGATCATCCATGAAGAGACATTTGGTTCAACACCAACACCTGGATTGGCATCCCATGTAGGAAATGGGGCAAAATCAAAGGTTACGCCTGGAATCCCCTCTTCAACATCATAATTTCTCGCCCAATTCACTTCCATTGCTACATTGCCCTCTTCAAAAACTCCACCCCATTCCCCATCTGGCACATTACCTGGGATCGAGGCATAGTTATCAAGCATTTCAAAAATATCCTTCATCGCTGTTGAATTGATGACATTAACCTCATTCGTATCAGGATCAATCAAGTTCTCTTTAAACTGAGTGAACATAAACCAAGCGAGATATGAATTCATTGTGAGCCCATGATATTGCACACCATCGACTTCTCGCGTCATATTATTTGCCAGATTTATAACCTCAGACCATGTCATTGGCTCATCAGGGTATGGAATCCCAAAACGGTCAAAGATATCTTTATTGTAATTAATCGAAAAATAATTGGATTGATAGGGTAAGCCTACAATGCCTCCAGTTGGTGTCGCATTTCGTAAACTCTCAATAATCGATTCATCATAAACAGATAAGTCAAAGCCTTTTGCTTCGATCATCTCCTCAAAATCATACTCCAACTCATATTCTCTTATTTTTGCAAAATCTCTACGTTGTTCCCTGACCGAAAGTATATCTGGAACAGCTCCTTTGTATATCAAATCCGCAAATTCTTCGTCATTCACAGATGGTACATCCACTAGTTCAAGCGTAATATGGGGGAATTTGTCTTCAACCTTTTCCTTCATTTCCTCTAACCATTCCCCATTGACATGGGATGCTGACATGGTTATAGTGACTGGTTCTTGCTTTTTCTCTCCATTTTCTTGTTCTGCTGCTTGTTCCGTTGGTTTCGGACTACAAGCAACCATCAGTAAAGAAAATACAAACAAGCAAACTATCCCGCTTACCCAACGTTTCATCGTTCACTCACTCCTATTATAGTGTATTTAGACATTGTTTTTGCCTATTTTTAGCTCATTTATAAAATAATCTTACCGGGCTGCGAAAGGTCTTATAATCAGCTCCTTCTTATCACCCATCTTAATAACACAATGACAATACGTTTGCGCAAACGTTTTCACTAAATCTTCTATAAAATTATACTCTATTTAACAATTTGTCAACAAAAAATTACAAATTTTTCTAATTTTTTGTTGACAATCAGCTTGCATATGGTCTACATTATAGTCGAATAGAGATTATTCATAAGGAGGGAATGATAAAGTGAATAAGTCTCCTGTTATACATAGGCCAGTTGATAATTATGCATACGTTTGCATTGATGGCAGCGTAAATATTATGATTCAAACGCAAAAAGGCGATTGTGAAACCGCCCAAATTATTTATGGAGACCCCTACAATTGGTCTAACAAAAAATGGCAGAATCAAAACTTGAAGATGAAAAAAACGGGTACTGACCAGTTTTTTGATTATTGGCAAGTAGTAATTAAACCTCCTTATCGACGGCTTCGTTATGGTTTTGAGCTTAGCGATGGAGAAGAAAAGGTTTATTTTGGAGAAGGCGGATTTTCGGAACAAGAACCTAAGGATACAGCATTCTACTTTGCGGTCCCCTTCGTTCATACTTCCGATACGTTTCAAGCACCTGAATGGGTAAAGGATACAGTATGGTATCAGATTTTTCCTGAACGATTTGCCAATGGAAATATTGAAAACGATCCCAAAGGAACACTTGAATGGGGGAGTCGTGAACCAAAGGCAGATAACTTTTTTGGTGGAGATTTACAGGGGGTAATTGATCATATTTCCTACTTAAAGGAACTTGGAATCACAGGGATCTATTTTACTCCAATCTTCACAGCTTATTCCAATCATAAGTATGACACTATCGATTATTTAGAGATCGACCCACAATTCGGTGACAAAGAAACGTTGAAACAATTGGTACAAGTCTGCCATGATAATGGGATAAAGGTGATGCTTGATGCTGTTTTCAATCATTCCGGCTTTTACTTCCCGCAATTTCAAGATGTGATTGAAAAAGGCAAAGCATCTAAGTATAAAGATTGGTTTCATATTAGGGATTTCCCATTATCTACTGAGCCAATGCCCAATTATGATACTTTTGCCTTCACACCTTTTATGCCGAAGTTAAATACACAAAACGAAGAGGTAAAAGATTACTTGTTACGTGTAGGACGCTATTGGGTTGAAGAATTTGATATTGATGGCTGGAGACTTGATGTAGCAAATGAAGTAGATCATACATTTTGGAAAGATTTTCACAGTGCTGTTAAAGGGATAAAACCTGATTTATATATACTCGGTGAAATATGGCATGATGCAATGCCGTGGCTACGCGGAGATCAGTTTGATGCTGTTATGAATTATCCTTTTACCCGAAATATTCTTGACTTATTTGCCAAAGAAACCATTGACTGTAATCATTTTGTTGAAAATATGACTTCAGTGATTCATAAGTATCCTTCCCCTATTAACGCAAACGCATTCAACTTAGTTGGAAGCCATGATACACCACGGGTTTTGCATGAGTGTGCCGGAGACAAACAAAAGGTGCGACAAATTTTCACATTTCTTTTAACCTTTATTGGTACACCTTGCATTTATTATGGAGATGAAATTGGCATTGATGGCGGCAAAGACCCCGGCTGTAGAAAATGTATGATTTGGGAGAGTGACAAACAAGACCAGCATTTATTGGAACATATTAAAAAATTAATTGCCCTCCGCAAAAAGCAGCCTTTACTGGCAAATGAAGGAAATCTTCGCTTTTTGTCTGGGGAGCCAAATTCCAATTGCTTTGCATTTATTAAAGAGACAGAAGAGACGAAAGTGTTAGTGATTTTTAACCTAGCCGAAAAAGTGGAATCCTTTCCATTACCTGAACCTTTCAGAGGGCAAACAATAGATTTATGGACTGGAAATAAGCTGCATGATGAAATAGTAGATCTGCGTGCAAAGGGATTTGCTATATTAGAAGTTTCAAATAAATAATTACAGCTAATAAGAGGTGTTCAATATGGTAAATGAAATTATATTTTTGCGACATGGTATCAGACTTGATGTTGATGATAATAAATATTGTCGGCATTACTTGAAAAGGAAGAAGGATATCCCTTTATCACATCGTGGCATTATTCAAGCGAAAGAGACTGGGGAATTTTTAAAGAAGGAGAATGTAGACTATATTTTTTGCTCACCTTTTTTTCGAACAATGCAAACAGCACAAGAGGTTGCGGAAAAATTAGATAAATCCTTTAATATAGAGCATGGATTTATTGAACATCTTAATCAGGGTTGGTTCCCTGGCTACCCTGAAACCATCTCCAAAGAAGAAGCATTGTCTATATTTCCAAATGTAAACCCTGATTATGAATCGCTTGTTCGTCCGACATATCCTGAAATTGATTATGAGGTAGATGTATTAAATCGCGTGAAAAAAACCTTGGATGCAATCATGGAGAATTACGATGGCACCATTTTAGTTGTTGGTCATTGGGCATCTGCGGAATCGGGTGCAAAAGCTTTAATGTATCCTGAACCACTGGATGGCTTTAATTTCAAAATGTGCGCGCTAAACAAATATGTACGTTCAGATGATAAATGGACATTTGCTTATGGATCGACGGAGCATTTGAGTGAGGAATCACTTCTTAACTAAAATGCTCTATGAAAAAGCTGGGATTGGTGTCAGTTTTGAACACCCCTCCACTGCTATCTTTGAACAATTGGAATTGCATACCTGATATCCTTAGGCTAGTATGAAAATCTCACAATTCATTAATATGTGAGATTTTCATATTTTTTGCCTATGAGTATAATCGTCAAGTTGTTGCATACACACATCTAAATTAGTATTTCTTTGTAAAGATGGGCGATTCAGAATATAAGTTTGCCATTATAAATAACAATTAGTTAAAAAATTGGTTCAACGTTTCAATATCATCTTCATCTAAGACTTTTATATTTAAAATATTGTTTTTAGTTCCTGGAGATTTTTTAATCAGTACCCATTTATCATTGTACTCAAATATTGAGTACTCATTTATTACATTTGGGCTCTCCTTATCCATACTAGCTTTTAATAATTTAAAATCCGTTTCTCTAAATTGATCGTTGTATTCATCATCAATAAGGTTTTCAATGTCTTTGTATTCATTTGCTGTACTTAGATCTTCATATAATCTAATAGATCCAATCGGCCTAGAATTCAATAAATACAATAAAAACATTATTACTAACATTAATAATAAAACTATTAAGAAAAAATAACTTCGTTTTATTTTCATTAATGCACGTCCATTCTTAAATTAAGGGAGTTTACAATAAGCAATCCCTTGAATCCGATAATTTTCATTCACACCTTCAAACCGATCATATTTACACAAACCACTTAATGAATGATATGGAGGCCAATTATCCTTTTCTTCAACAACTTCACGTTGTATATGTAATATTGCTGGCTCATCTTCTAAATAAGCAGTGCGAATAATTATATATTTAGACATATCGCTCCTCCGTTAGCTTTTAAATTAAATATTATGCTATTATTACAGACTCCACTTGGCTTTATGGATGGATTCTTTATAGCCTTTGGGTATATGTATGTCTTCCAGTTCGTCCAAATGCACCCATTTATATTCTATATGTTCTTCACTGATGAGAATATTTGCAGGATCATCACATTTGCAAAGATAACTTACAATAAATACAAACTTTTCTTTCAATACTTCAAATACCCAAGAATCAATGATCGTTTCCACTGTACAATTTATGCCAAGTTCTTCTTGCATTTCTCTTACTACACATTGTTCTGGACTCTCGTTTTCTTCAATTCTTCCACCAGGTAATTCCCATTCGTTTCTCTCATTTTTTAAAAGTAAGACGCGTCCATGATTAAATAGTATTCCTTTAATTGAGATGGAAAGTTTTAAACTCAAAATAGAACACCTCCGATCGTGTAGTTCAGCTTCAAAGCCAAGTGTTATTAATTGAATAAGAGCTATATCTAATTTATTATTCCATTGCTTTTTCTACTATGTTAGTTATGAATTCCTTTTTACCTATTGTATAGGAAGATCGGTCTTTTGCTGTTTTGGCTAGGTGCCTTTTTAGCTTTTCATACTCTGTTACAGCTTGAGGGTTAGTTTGCAAATAATCTCTGAATGCTAAATGCCTTGCAAGTTCTTGACTATCTTTAATACAAGCATGCAGATGATGCTCCATCCATTGCGTACCTTTTCCATCCCACGGTGTTGAACGATCCTTTCTACCAAACGCTTCTCTACCTTCATAGCTCCAATCTTCTTGGTGAAAGTATCCTATCCTTTCCAGTCCTTTAATGACACTAGAGAAAATTCCGTAATTTTCTATTACAACATCGATATCCAATATTGGTTTCGCTCCAAGCCCTCGAACGGAAGTGCTTCCAACATGCTCAATCTTTATAATCAAATCACCTAAATTTTTACTTATCACTTGTTTGATTGACTGAAATCTTACTCCCCATTGCTCATCGAAATTGACAATCTCTATGCCAGAATGTGACGGCACTCTCTTTCCCCCTTATTTCCTTTTTCCATAGAAGGTATATCTACTCTCTTTTTCAAAAAGTGATATTTCATTTTGATTTAGTCCCTTAGTATAAGCATCATCCCTAGAACAAGTGCTTTTTTACGGCATAGACTATAGACTGAAAGTATATTGAATAAATGGTTAGTTTAAATGGGTCGCTAGTAAATTTATTAAACCGATAGCCGTTTCCTTTTTACTTGAATAGCATAGGGGTTTTTGATCTTTTGTAACGATATAATGGGTTTCTTCCTCACCATATAGTGAACCTGATTTATTAGCCACCATCCATTCTGCATGGGAAGTCTCCATTCGTAGCTTAGCTCTTTCGATTAAATAATCAACATCATTTGTGTGTTCTAGCTTAAATCCTACCAGCACCAAGTCTGAATTCCACTTTTTTATTTGCGGTAATACTTTAGGAGCCTTCTTGAAATGAATGATTGGAGGTTCATCACTAGACATTTTCCCAAACTCCAAAATTCGATTTCCTTTTTGATCGAATACTTGATCAATAACCCAATCAGAGCCAGCAGCCGCCATTATGACAACATCTATATGTTCAGATTGAACAAGCTTTTTTATCTTTTCCTCTAAATCATAAATTCCTTCAAATTGAAGCAAGCGCATTTTTTCATGATTTTCTGGTAGTTTTGCAAAATAACCGTACAAATATATGACCTCTGCTTCTAAGCTCAATGCTTGTTCCGCTAGGTAGCATCCCATTGTACCTTTTGCTAAATTAGTGTGTCCTCTTACGTTATCCCATTTTTCAAGAGTTCCTCCACTTGTAATCAGAACCTTTTTTCCTTTTAATAGACTCATAGAATCACCTTTTTCAAAAAATGTATTTGTACTTACTATTGATTTTAGCTTCTGTGTGATCAGTAAAATCGGTTTAATTTTTGTCACTCAAGTCTGACACTCGCTTTGAAGCTTCAGTAGCAATATTCATTAGCGTGATTAAAAGAGTCTTCGGTGAATTGGAGATAGTCGCTTCAGATTCGTGTTTGTCTAGCAACCATTGAACTGCTTTAGCTTGAGGTAATTCAGATGATTGCTCCAAAAGTTCTGTATGGTTACGGGGGTAACTTTCCCGTACTAATGTATCTCTCAACACGCAATGCTACACAAAGAGGTTTCAAAACCCATCGTTTTAATCGTCCATCTGCTAAGCTCTCTGCTGGTTCCATAGAAGTCATATAATGCCTTATACTCATCACTGTATCTGAGATAACATTTTGGAAAAACTCTATAAAGTGAACCTTCAATCAGTGGGGGTTTTCTTTCATCCCCCACTGATTGTTAGTTGAACCAATCGGGCTTTTACGGGCAGTTATCCCCCACCTATGCTACTCCGTATTCTCTAAAGCCTTGAGGTGGGGGTATTACTGCCCGTTAATGCGGGATAAAATCATTACGTGATGGTTTGGTTCCTAGTTCTTCGCCATATATAACCCTTGATTCGAAGTATTTAATAGGTGCTACAAAGGCCCTAGCAAAGCCTTGATTCTTGAACTCTTCTATCGTCATGCACTGAGTGTTCAGTTCAAAATTCTTGTACAACACAGGCATCTTCTTTACGACCTCTCCAACTGTGAATAAATCTGTGGCAGTTAAATGGTCGAAGTAACAATAGATATCCATATCGGAATCTTCAGTGTTATCTCCTCTCACATAACTTCCACATAAAATAATCGACTTAAGGTTTTGTCCAAATTCAGTTTGCATCTCTTTAGAGAATTGGTGTATTAGAGTCTCTCCATTCATTTCACACACTCTCCCGTTATTGATCATATAATTATATTTTTAAAAGACCGTATCATAGTGATAACTTATCTTGGTGTAAACTCAATGGAGTAGTTAATTCTCTTATAGTTAGATTGAAGGAAAAAAAGTTATCATTTTGACAATTCTGTCTATATCTGATGGAGTAAATTAATCTAAAGGTAATATCAGCATTCGAAACTCGCACGTTTCCCTCCTAACACCGTCATCTATTTCACATTCTTGCATCATTTACTTTCCAAAATCTAAATCAACGTATACACCATAATGGTCACTCGGGAAGTTTTTGTACATAGCTGTTGTTTTATTTGCAAATATTTCAATATTAGAAAGTTTAGACTCTTCCTTAGGATAACAAGACTTTAATAATGTCCAATCATAACGAACCGGGACTCGTATATTATTTAAGTTATCTCTATTATGTAACCAATTGTTGTTTATGAAGTCTAATGTTGGTGATTTTAAAGATTGTCCTAAATCAATCCAACTTGTATCAATTGAATTTATTGATGCTTCACCTACTAAGAAATTATAAATACTCGATTTATAAGGGGTACTGTTGAAATCACCACAAAGTATTTCATAGTCAGGACTATTACTCTCGGAAATCCAATTTACCACCTCTATTATTTCCATCTCTCTCTGATATACACTTTCCCAATTTAAATGTACATTCGTAATACCTATATTCATACCATTTACCTTAGCTATAACTCTTTGTGCACATTGATTTAATATAGTATTTATTTTATTACTTATGCACTCTATTGGGTACTTAGATAAAATGGCTAATCCCTCTTCTTCACCTTCATATTGCATAAAATTGTAATATTTTACATCAACATGTTTTGAAATCGACTCAATTTCCTGTATACGGGGAACCTCTTGAAGAGCAATAATATCAGCATTAATACTTAATATCTCTTTAATAATTGAACCTTTTCTTATTGACCAAGTACTGTCTTTGTTCCATAAATTAAATGTTGCAATCTTCACCTAGCTCACTTCCATTCAATATTGTTTCAGACTAAAAAAGCAAGACCGTTAGCTATTTTAAAAGTAACAGACCACGCTATCTTTTATTGTTTCACTTTTTACTTAACATCCATAATATCCGAGGAGTAATCAATCTGAAGGTAATATCAGCACACCGTTTTCCTTCCTAGTGCCAGACTTGATATACAAAAAACAGTTAATCGTCAGTCTAACAAACTACGATCTGTTCGACCTGTGAAAATCACTAAAATCATAGAGATAATACCAATACAGGCACTCTTCAACCTAAAAGCGAAAGGGCGACCTCTCCCTTTTACTTCAATAATGTCTGTAGTTGTAACGCAACTTCTTTTGGTCTAACGTCAATAGTTGATAATTTTTCAATTTCTATCCATGTTGGTAAATATGTACCCCTATCTCTATTTTCATCTGTATACTCTTCACCTTTTCCAGTTCCAAATACTCCACCAATAATCTCTGCGTTAAAAAAGTATTGTATTCCATTAAATTGGACTTTCGCAATGCACTCATTAACTTTCACTTTTACCCCTAATTCTTCTAAAGCCTCTCTTTCAGGTGTTTCTCCTTCCTCAATACCACCACCTGGAAAAACATAATATACAGAACCTTCTCTAATCCTTTTAATCAATCCAACCTTTTTATCTTTTATCAATACTACCGAACCTCTATCTCTCATAGCCATTTCCCTTCTTTTCGGTTAAATTTCATTCTGTTCATTACTGGATTGGAAGCCTACGTTCTATCATCTATTTATAATCCTTGATCCCACTTTCGAAAGCTTGACTATCTTGGTTCTCAAAACCATGCAACGCTTCTTGTAATGCGAATGTACTTTTATAAAACTCTACACGCTCACGAATTTGATCTCCATTAGGATAAAGATTCATGCATATATCAAAAAATTCTTTGCCATAACTGGATAGTATCCCAGCAAAATCATACGCTGGATCTCCTAAATAAGAACCACCAAAATCGATTATCCCTGAAACCTTCCTTATGTCTGGATTCCATAAGATATTCGATGCTCCGAAATCTCCATGAATAAGGGTTATTTCGATATTTGTACACGCCTCCCCGTTAAGAAAAGTATTAAAGGATTTTGTTATTTCTTTCTGAGCTTCTTGGCTGATATAAGGAAATAATTTAGTTTGAATTTTATCATAGAGGATTGACATTTCTTCTTGAGGATTACTGATCTTTAGATTTAAATCTTTACTTGCTGTTTCTTTTGATACAGAATGGATTTCTAAGAGGAAAGAGACCAGTTGTGATGCTAATCTTTTAATTACCTCAACACTTTTAACACCCTCTAAACTTTCTCTCCACATAGGAACACCATCTATTAGTTTATAGCCAGTAAAGACTTTTTGCGGTTCCATCTCTTCAAAAGATTGATAAATTGGCTTAGGAATAGGAATGGAAACTATATTTTTAATGTAATTCAAAATTTCTGTTTCTCTTCTCAAGCACATTATTCCTTTTTGATATTTTGGAAATCTAAATACCAATGATTTGTTTACCATAAACACATCATTATTTTGCCCTATGTCATTGGGATAAAATTCCTCAATAGAAAGGTCAGGGTAGACCCGTTGAATGCTTTCAATATGGTTTCTATTCATTTACTAAAGCCTCCCTTACTCTGCTACACACCATCACTTAGTATCAGCTTTTGATATTTCCAATATATGACTAGCTTTATAAACATCATCTACTTCTGAAAAGCCGCATTTTATATACAAATTATTGGCAACTGGATTATCAGTAGCTGATAATCTTAATGTTCGAAAATGCTTTCTTGCTTCAACGATTATTATGTTTAGAAGTTTCTTCCCTACACGATTACCTCTGCACTTCTGCAAAACATATAGATGTCTTACTCTTCCTACATCAGGAAGGCTAAGGTATGGATCAATATTGAGCCCGCCAATGCCGACCACTTCGCCGTCTAATTTTGCAACATAAAGTGCTTCACCCTTTTTATCAAATCTGTTACTCCCAGCTTTATATTCATCTACTAATCTATTTATAAATTTATATCCCTCAGATAAGCTATCATCTATGAGTGTATCCAAATCATACTGTTCGAGTGATGTAACTTTTTCAATTTCCATTGTATTCCCCCTAGGATTATTAATTTATCAATCTTTCCGATCTAAGGTAATTTTTATATAAGTATTTTAATATCTCGTACCTTTGGTTTAAAAACTCTTCTCAATTTAACCGGGTCCTTGTCAGAATTTGATTGTCTACAAACTGAAATTTTTTATAAAAATCATGAGCATCTAAAGTAGCAAGAGCAAACTTTGTATGTTTAATCTCTGGATGACTTAATATGCATTCCATTAACCACTGACCGATCCCATTTCCTCTATAATTTTCAGCAATGACAACATCCAAAATCCAAGAAAATACAGCTTTGTCACTAATAACTCTTGCAAATCCAATCTGCTTATCACCTTCGTATAAACCAAATGTCATTGAGTTATCAATACTTTTTATGATTGTTTCTTTTGTTCGATTTGAAGCCCAATATGTTGACGAAAGCAGTTGTGCAACTGATTCTAAATCGATCAAATTGCGCTCATCACTAATCAAGTAGTTATCTTTATACCATTCCATTTAATCACCTCGAGAAAATATAGATCAGTCCCTACTAGTTCCTTAAAGGAGCGTCACACCTAGAAAATTATTCAGAAATATAACTAAAAAAGTCTTTCCGAGATACGTGGGAAGTATCATTTGAATCAGAAGGAATATGAAATTCCAAAATATCTTTAATTTCTTTAAATGTCATTTCGGTGTCATCTCGTGAATTTAGTATTCGATACTCATTCGGTAATTTTTGTCGTTGTTGTATTAATGCATTTGTTTTTAAAGATTGCTCCCAATCTTTAAAATGATTTCCATTATCCCTTGTCATAATTCTTTGTTTAATGACTTCATCACGATCAACGTAAAGCGTGATGATGACATAGTTATAATTACCAAGCTCATTTGGTATATCGATCATTCTTATGTCATCTAAATCCGTTAGAATGACATTTTTATATCCATGTTTGTTGTAATTTTTTGCTACTAACATGAGGTTCTCGAAAGATAATTGTTCCTCTTGCTTCTGAGATATATTCATTGATGGCGTTAGACTCCTGAATTCAGGAATCCAGCCAAATTCGAAATATGGAGATTTATAATATTCATGAAATTTTCTAGCCATTGTTGTTTTTCCACATCCAGGTGAGCCATGAAAAATGATAAAATCCATTGAATTTCCGTCCTTTCTTTTTAGGCGCATTCACAAATAGGCATCCATGAGACTGGAGAATATTCCTTAGTTAAAGGAGTAGCTTGAGACAGAATGAAGCGATTAAGCTTCTAATCCATCAAAATTGCATCGCCAATCAGATATCCATGCAGGAAAATAGCCTGATCTTTGGGCCACTTTTTGTGAAGCAAGATTGCTTGCGATTACGTCATAAGACGGTACATCTCCACGTTCCAATATGGCAAAAGTTAACTTATTTACAAGATAACTAGCCAATCCCAAATTGCGATATTCGGGTAATATATCGATACCTATTTGCCACAATTTTCCGCAGGTTTTGCTTGCCCCTGCCACACCAACAATTTCACCGTCTTTCTTTGCAAGCATCGCCATACCTGTTTGCCAAGGAAGTTTCGTATCATAAATAATAGCATTGTGAAAGCCTGTTTTTTCAAGCAAATTTGCTACTCCATCTTCCTCAACTAATAAAAAAGTGAAATTTTCCGTTGGTAAGATTGACTTTATCCCTTTCGGGTCAGGTAAATAATGTATGTAAAGACCCCTAATGAAGGGTAAAGAAAATACGTTATCCCTGTCCTTGCCTTGCATCATTGCTTTGGCGATCAATAACCGTTCAGGGGTAGCTGATACCACAATCGATTTCCCCATAGACACAATTTCAAAATAACGGGCATTCCTGGGAAATGGTCTGCGCCCGGGATTTTCCTTGGCCTCAACAAAAACAATACTGTCCTTTTCTCCGTTGAGATCATTGATTGTGCAATTTAGGTCTATTGCAAGTTGCGATTGCACGATATACAGCATTTCATTATATGTCATATTCAATGGTACCCCTCCCTTTTCTCGTAACCTATTATTCTAATTTGATAAATATTTGATGATGATCCTATCCAAAAATATTTGTTAGAAAATCGCTAAATGAAGGTACTCCTAGAAAAGTTAAAATAGGCGATACAATCAATATACCTACTAAAATACCAATAAGAAATATAATCGTGATCCTTTTTCTACTCAAAGTCTACCCCCTCCCTCGTCCCTATTTAAGAAAAACAACAGCTCCGTTTTCTCGCCAATCTTTGTAAAACCATTCTTTTTATACATCTCTTTCGCAGAATCGGCGCTATCAGTAATTAAATAGGCGATATCTATTTTATTTCTGTATGCGTTTTCTAATAAGTGTTTGAGGACTGACGTACCAAATCCTTGTCGCTGATAGGCTTTAATGATATCAAAATCCTCTAATTTTGCAATTTTATTTTTGGGCATATATTCAATATTGCCAATCGGTGTTTCATCACAATAACAAACAAAAAGTTCTAGATTGTTATCGGCACTTCGATAAATCTCAGCTTTTCTGTTTATTCTTCTCTTCGCAAAATCAAGACCCATGTCTGCTTGATTCGCAATAATATCAATATTGATGCCATCTTCTAAGACTTGATCGTTAGCTGCCTTTACTACAGAGCAGTTAGGATTTCCTTTAAGTTCGGTAAACTTACTTGTTTCAATATACATAAGGTCATATGTAGTGACTTGTGGTTGAATGGGTAGATTATCGAGTAACGCTCCCCTCATGTTCCCAAAGAAGCTGTTACAGCAATACTCCATACAATTAGAACAAATGAAAAAGATAACCAGAATGTGTTTTTAGCTGTAGGCTGATCTTTTTTTATTTTCTTTAATATTCCTACAAGATTAAGACAAAAAATAAGGGCTAAAATCGGACTTACATACATACTGATAAAAATAAATAGGACCAAATTAAGACTCCCCCTCTTCATTCCTATACAGAATTGGAATGTAACTTTTCAAATTCATAGAGTATCCTCTTCCCGTCAAATGTATATATGTCCCACCCACATTCAACAATCGCAAATCATTACAATATTTCCATCTGGATCTTTGATGTTGAAGCAAGCTATATCGCCTGCTCTCTCAATTTCTCGCACAATTCAATGCCTTTTTCTTCAACCCAATAATATGCTTCGTCAATATCTGACGTATAAAAATTAAAAATCGCACTTAAGCTAGGTTTATGCTGGAAATCGGGATCAAAGGCATGATCATCTAATGTTAAAGAGGTGGTTCCGACTACAGGCACATTAAATACCGGTGATACTATTTTATCTAAATCAACCTGTAGCGCTAATAAATCGCAATACCATTTAGCCGATGCTTTCAAATTTGTTACATGAACAAAGACACTGTTCATTTGATTTTTTATGGCTGTTTTCTCCATTAAGATCATCTCCTATTCTAGCTCTCTTTGACTTCCTCTTTTCTAAAATCAAGTATTTTGAATAATCATTAATCAAAAAATTCCATATGTGTTTTTTCCTGTTTGTAATAATCCAATCGATCTTGCAAAGTACCTGTGTGAAACTCAAATTTATGCCCATCCGGGTCGGTAAAATAAATCGAGTTCTTATCTCTTTCATCTCTTGGACGGCTCTTTAAAATATTTACATTTAATTCAAGTAATTTTCCATAAATGCTATCGTATTCTTCCTCTTTTATCGAAAAGGCAATATGTGTGTATGATTCGTTAATTTCATGACGAGGAATGTCTTTTTCTACATTAAGTGCAAGCCACATGCCGTTTAGGTCAAAGTATGCAGTATTTCTTCCTTTCACTAACAATTTAGCTCCAAATACTTTCTGATAAAAATCAATTGATGTTTCTAAATCCGAAACGGAAAATAACAAATGATTTAGACCTGTGATCGTCATCTTTATCTCCCTCTCTTTCATGTCTCCTTCTTCCTATAAAATTCTTTTCCATTATATCAAGAATTTTGTTTATTTTAATATCATTTCAACAATTAATGAAAATGTCAAAAGCTAAAATAAAATAGCACCACCATTTCAGATGAATGGTAGTGCCTTCAGATTTATTCGCTCTTATTATTGTTGAACTTCACTATAAAGCTCACGTGTTTTATAGACAATTTTGCGAATACTATCCATCGATAAATTATAGGTTTGTTCCAGTTCCTCGAATGACTGACCTTCCCTATACAATCGGTAGATTTCTTCGTTTCTTTTGGCTAGGGCGAGACGTGATCCGTTGGCTTCTCCCCATCCTACCCGCTGATTGGTTTGCTTCGGAATATAAATAAGCTCTCCTTGAATATATTTCTGGAGTTCCTTCAACAAATGAGGGGGAAGCACCTCTTTTCCATTTTTATATGACAAGCAAGAACATCCTTCCTTTTAAGATGTATGTGTCGATCATGCATTATTTTCTCATTCATCAATAAAACTCCTTTCATTTGGTTTTATTTTAGTAAACCTTTTCACTTTTAGTATACATTAGATCTGGAAAGAAAAGGAGACCGCAATATAAATGCGGCCTCATGTTTTGCGATTTCCGCTATGCGGAAATCACCTCATATTTTGTGATCAATTTCAATCAGCCTCCTTTCCGAAAAGATTCTATCGGTCCGACACTCTTATTAACTCATAGATCCACCCCTCTGAACAAGGGGAAAAACGATTATAATTATTTTTTACCACTTTTTCCTTTTTCACAAATCCTGAGCTAATCGAATCATATCAACCACTTGTATCCCATTTTCAAAGATTTTCTCCGAATAATGCCGGAGAAAGAAATCCTTGTCAATCCCCGTTATTCTAAATCCACACTTTTGATAAAGGGCAAGCTGGTCAATACTCGAATTTCCAGTGCCAACCTCAATCGTTTTAAAACCAAGCCTGTTTGCCTCTGCGATCGCATGAAGGACCAACTTCTTTCCAATGCCTCTTCCCTGATAACCTTCATCAACGGCAAGATTGACTAACTCGATTGTTTCAGGTCTTGTTGCCAGTAATACATAGACACCAATGATCTGTTCTTTTTCTTGTGCGATAAAGCATTGGCCTCTTTGCAAATAGCTCTCAACCACTTTTCTAGAAGGATCTGCCAATAAAAGTAATGACATTGGCGGCTTCTCGTGTTTCATTAACATCCTTATTTGCACTTTACATCCTCCCAATATTGAATAAACCCTATTTTACTTTTATATTATCATATCGAAAAAACAAAAGAAGAAATTACATATTTTTACACTAGGTACTAATACTAGGTGTTATAATAAACAAAACAATAAGGATGTGATTTGATGGTTCAATCCAAAGCACGGGTAACGGCGATTGGAACGGCTGTACCTGAAAAAAGATTGCGTAATGAAGATTTGGAAAAAATGGTGGAGACGAATGATGAATGGATCGTTCAAAGAACTGGAATGAAAGAACGCAGGATTGCTGGAGAGAATGAGTTTGCTTCGACTTTAGCATTTCAAGCGATTGATCATTTAATGAAAAACTATCACAAAGATTTAGATGATGTGGATGGCATTATTGTGGCCACCACAACTCCTGACTATGGTTTTCCAAGTGTCGCCTGCCAAATTCAAGCACATTACCAAATCCCTTGTGCAGGTGCATTTGATCTCAACGCAACCTGTGCAGGCTTCACCTATGCTTTACACGTAGCCAATAATTTGATCACTGCAGAAGCACATAAAAAGATCTTAGTGGTAGCAACAGAAACCTTATCGAAAATAACGGATTATCAAGATCGCTCTACTTGTATCTTACTTGGTGACGGAGCCGCAGCCATGCTTGTTGAGTATGATCCAGAGAATCCCAGCTTCCTTGCAAGCCATATGGGAACAGATGGCACCGGCGGCATTCATGTTTATCGAACAACGCTTGCCCCAACAATGAACAATACAGCGTTAAACACCTCAGGAAAGATGGTTCAAAATGGGCGAGAAGTGTATAAATGGGCTGTGCGCACTATTCCAACTGGCATGGATACTTTGATTAAGAAAGCAGGTCTGACGTTTAACAATGTCGATTGGTTCATCCCTCATAGTGCCAATCTGCGAATGATCGAATCCATTTGCGAAAAATCAGGACTTTCGATTGAAAAAACCTTAACAAGTGTAAAATATTTCGGAAATACATCTTCGGCTTCAATTCCATTAGCCTTGCAGCTCGGGATTGAAAATGGAAAAGTTCAAAACGGTGATACCTTGATGCTGTACGGCTTCGGTGGAGGACTAACGCATTTAGGTATTGTCTTAAAATGGAATCTATAATTTTCCTATAAAGGGTTAGACAATATTCGACTTATGTCCTTATTGCTCGGGAAATAATCCTGGCTCTTTTTGTTCTATTATCCAGATAAAGCAGGAGAGAAAGTGATTCCCGCCTGCTTTATCTATGTCATTTAGCTCAGTATACCTGCCCTAAGACCCACGAACTGTTCCAAGTTCACTTTCTGTTACCCATTTATGATTTTTGACTACATCTTCACCTGTTGTAGGTTTATAATCAATCATATAAACAGTTGTTTGTTCAAAGGATTCAATCTCTGCTGTTGCCCCTTTCATTCCTTCCATATGATCCGCCTCAAGGATAACTTCTGTACCGGGGCTTAGTGGATCCTGACCAGCATCTACTATTTCTTCCTGAATGACCCATTTATGATCATTCACCCGCTCCCCACCGTTTGTTGGGGTATACGAGACGACATAAGCAATCGTAGTATATGCACCAACAATGGTGGCTTCTGCCCCCTTCATTCCTTTCATATGGTCCGTTTCAACTATAGCCTGACTTCCAACTTTGTATTTGGGGTCTTGCGCTTCTTTTAACTCTTCTGGAATCTCTCCTGAGTTTGAATGCTGCATCGAATCATGACTTGCATTCGCCTCTTTACTTGTCTCCTCTTGATAAGATGTCTGTCCCTCATCTTTTCTCGCTGTATCCTGGTTCGTATCTTGTCCGCAAGCTCCTAGAGCAAGCATCATCGCAACATTAATGCTAAAAATATATCGATGTTTAGACATGGTGAATAGTCTACCTCTTTCATATAGAGTTAAAATTTCGCATTAATCCATTATTCCCTTCTATCTTCTCGTTAAACCTTATAGAGGAGAAGAGGCGCTACGCTATTCGATCATGGATACAGTGTCAGCAAAACGACGAATTCATCATAATTGTAGTAAGGAGAGACTTGAAAAGAAAACATGTTTTATCCACCAAACCGCTTCACAAGCTCATTACGATAACTTTCGTTGGTAAATACCTCAATTAAAAAGTCATTACTTGATCGATTTGCGCGTTGTTGCTGAAATGCATTAAGGTCGTCAATAAAGAAAACAAGCTCGATTTCTTCTCCAGAGTTCAATTTAGCATACAGTGCCTGGTTTAGTACAAATCCAGTTGATCCACCTTTTCCACCAATATAGTCCGCATCTCCAAGCATGTAGGCAGTTTCAAGCAAATCGCGTAGTATAGTATTTGCTTCTGTACTTCCCCATTCCCCTGTTTGCACGTCCCTAAGAAAATGTCCATAAGAGGCTGCACTAGCACTCGTCATAGAATCTGACCAAATACGCTGCAAAGCAGGAGACATATCAAAGGAATCAGGAACTGCTCTGGTCCCAGTTTCTAGTTCAGTATGAAGGGCGATAGATTCCTCTCTTATTTCATCATGGCTAAGATTCTCCGCCTCTTCGCCTAGTTCATCGATAAGCAGTAAGGAAGAGACTAACGGAACAACCGTTTCTTGTTCATCAAGCATTCCCCATGCTCCCATTCGTTCATCAATCAACTCAAACCCAATTAACCCAAGTAAATATTCAGTATTTGCATTGGAACTATAAACGATCATCCCTTTCACAACATCATGGAGCGGAATTTTTCCATCTGTGATATTTTTTTCTACAGATTCAAGCCAGGCTGGATGTGCACCTCCATCTGAATTAGGAATATAAAAGGAATCTAGCTTATCTAATGGAACAAGCATTTCAGGATCAAGCTTCCCCTCTGCAGCTTGTTCAGCATAAGCGGCTGCAACCATAATTTTGACTGTACTTGCAAGTGGTCGCTCTTGACTAGGTGCTGTGTCAATCAGCACTTCCCCATCAACAGCTAAATAAAGGGAAGTAGTGTCTGTTTCTTCTAGATAGCCTGCCACAATATCAGGATCGCTGTAAAAGAAGTAGTAGCCTCCAATTCCAATCCCAGCGAGTAATACAATAAGTAAAGCAATTCCGAGCTTCGTTGTATAAAACCATTTTTCGAGAAGCAGTATAATCAGAACAATCGCAAGAAATAAGAGATAGCCTAGTCCAGTGAAAAACAAAGAAAGGCATATACCAACCAGGACTACAAGCAAGGTTGCTGCGGCCCGGAAAATCATATACGGTGTTCGTTGCTCTTTTTTGAACAAAGGCAATATTGCAATTAGTGCGATTGCCAAAAGTATAAGATATTGAAATAAGCTCATAAAAAAATCGCCTACTTTCTAATAAGATGATGATAGTGTAATATATTTTTTACTATAAGTCAAAAATATGTTACACTAAAAATAGGAAGAGGTGGTCATTATGGTGTTGAGGTCATCTGGAGCGATTAAAAACCGGCTTACTGTGCTCCGTGCGGAAAAAAAGTGGTCACAGAAAGAAGTAGCAGAAATGTTGGGAGTAAGTAGACAGACGATTGTTTCTCTTGAAAAAAACAAATACAATCCATCTTTGAAACTGGCTTTTGAGATTGCTGCTCTATTTGAAAAAGAGATAACAGATGTATTTAAATATGTGAAGGAGGAAGTGGAATGAACTGGTTAGGACTTATATTAGTACCGATTTTCTTCGTGAGTCTTTATATCGTCTTAAAATTCACTTGGGGTGAAGAAGGAAAAGATGAACGTGGAGCGCAAATTTTAAGCAAATCATATATGTTCTCAATGCCAATCTTGCCGATAGGCTGGCTCATACTTCAGCTTATTGAGGATTTCGTTGGCATGTCTTATGAAACTTATCGTTATTGGATCTGGATCATGATGCTTGTTATCTCCATTGTACAAGGGACTGTCATTATAGTGTATAAACACAAGTTATAAACAAGTAGTGTCCCTTTCGCATGCTTCCATTCAATACAGTTCCTTAGTTTCATTTTATCAGGAGTATAGTCTATCTGTCTGAATGGCTTAACTTTTACGACTAATCAACCTCTATACTTTTTATGGAACTCATCGTATGGATTATTCTGATGAAAACTACCTTCTCAAGATCGGTCAATCGGTGTATCATTTTATTAACCGATTTGGTCAATGAGGTGGAATATGAATAAAAACTTTTGGAGGCTTCCAGATATAAAGCAACAGAGAATTTTGAATGCTGGGTATAAAGTATTTTCAAGCAATACCTACAAAAAAGCTTCAATGCAACTGATAGCCGATGATGCAGGAATATCCAAATCTCTATTGTTCCATTATTTTCGCAATAAACAATCTTTGTATGAATTTCTGTTTCAAACAGCCATCCAAATGATTCAAGATCAAAAAAATACCAATCTATACAAAGAACAAGATTTTTTCGAGTTACTAGAAAATGAATTTCATTTGCGGTTCAAGTTGCTGGAAAAGTTTCCTTTTCAATACCGCTTTATTATGAGGGTTTACGATGAAAAAAGCCTAGTAAATAGTAAAGAAGTAACTCGTATCATTCTAGAAAGTATAAAAAGCGGAAAAGTGGCAGTGTTAAAACATGTTGATAAGTCTATGTTTCGTCACAAAGAAGACTTAGAGAATCTCTATGATATGATTATTGATTTATCAAATGGCTTTTATTTTCGAGTTTTTAATAATGCAACGATGGAAAAACAGGGAGCTTTCAATGAATTTCGTTTGTATTTAACAAACTTGCGGCGCAATTATTACAAGGAGGGGTAGTAATGCTGGAAAGACATATACAATCATCAAGAGGGATGGTCTATTATTGGACAAATGAACGAATTTCCCCACAGAAGGTTGCGATTGTATTCTGCCATGGATTAACAGCTGATCATACCCTCTTTGATAAGCAAATTGAGCATTTATCCTCTAAATATAAATTGATAACTTGGGATTATCCTTTGCATGGAAAATCAAGACCATATGAAGATTTCACTTTCACACATGTAAATAAAGAGCTGTTAACCATACTCAAACAGGAGAATATCGAAAAAATAATTTTAGTGGGACAGTCAGCGGGAGGTTATATTGCTCAGTCCTTTATCCAAGAATGCAAGGATAAAGTAATAGGTTTTATAGGAATAGGCACAACACCCTTTGGTATGAGTTATTATAAGAAGTCAGAGCTATTTTGGATCAAACACTTTTCTACTATCGCCAGATTATATCCCTTTCATTATTACTGCAAGGCAAGTGCAAAAGCTATTACGGTAACTGATGAAGCAAGGGCAAGTATGTACAAATCATTAGTTAATTTGGGTAAAAGAGATATGTTGAAAGCAGCTAGTGCGGTTTATAGTGAGTTTTTGAAGATAAAGGATGAAGTGCCATTTCATTGCCCTGTTTTAATTACTTACGGGGAATATGATAATACCGGTTATGTAAAAAAATATAATAATAGTTGGGCGGAAAAGACTGGGTATCCATTGAAAATCATTGCTAATTCCTCTCATAATGCAAATTACGATAACTATGAAGAATTTAATGAAATCCTCATTTCCTTTGTGGAATCAATTATATAAATTATCTTTAATTTGAGATGATTTATAAAGTGACATTTCAATCAGAGTCCGATGAAAAAGTGACTTCCCATATAGAAAGTCACTTTTTACATTTTGCGCAGCCACTTTTCGATTAATTTTTAATTGTTGCTTTCTCTAGTAGATCTTCCCATTGTTTATGGTGATCATCAGACATTGGGGCTTCCATGATCGCGTAATGAAGAACGAATAATCCATCATCTACGACAATCGCACGGGCCATTTCATGATGATCAGGATACAAATCATCATTGGTCAAGATGAATTCATACATCACTTCATCATCTTTCTTATTTAAAACATTCCATTCCACATCCCCGGTGACATCACTTTTCATATTTTCTTCCATGATATCTACGAATTCCTGTGGATCAATTCCTTGTAAATTCGAGAAAAACTGAGCTGTTACTAATTCAGTCCATGCTTCTACAGATTCACCATCTACAACGTACTCTCTTATCATAAGTCCAGCTTCTTCATCTTCATACCCTAATTCCCAGTCGCGGTCATCAAAATGTAATGTTAGATCCTCTAAACTAGAAACTTCCTCCACTGGATCTAAAGGATCGTCACTTCCTACCTCTTCTATATCATCAGTGCCTTCGGTCGAATCCCATTCTGTTTGATCCTCTTGATCATCACCTATAAGATTGCTATCGAATTCTTCCTCATCGCCGATTGGATTTGTTTCAGTATATTTGCTCTGCTCAGAAATAGCATTAAACAAAAAAGTAAACATAAAAATGCCGACAACGATCCATATCACAAAATAAGCGGAAACCACCACTGTCACAATCGTTTTTGCTGTTTTTTTCCAATCCGTAAATCTCCACATTAAAAAAAGACCCACAGGCCATAAAAAGATTAAAAATAGTACGACTACCCACGTTTGTTCATACCACTTTTTTTCAGCACCTTCCACCATGTTGCCACTCCTCTTTCTAACTATTAGTCTGTAAAAATTTCACACCTGGCTCATTATACTGGAGTTTTCTTATGATTTCGACTGCCTTTATAAAGACAGTTATTAAAACCTATTTCTTTTTTCCTAAGTGAACTTCCTCCCACTGGATTGACAAGCATTTAGTGAGAGGAATCGGTCTTTTCTCATTCATTTAGTAAAAAGGGGATAACGAAAAGTCGAATCGTATAAAAGGTTTTTCAAACATTCGATAATTTGAGAAAGGGCTTTGACCGGGGGCGATCACGGGGCTTCGTTACCGATTTAGAAAATTCAGCGCCGGGACGAGCACGATAAAAGGTTAAGATTGACCGTAATCCAAGATGTAACGCTGTATCCTATCTGTCAAAAAAGGCTTTAATTCCATCTACAATTCCTGTAGCGACTTTCTCTTGAAAAGCGGCTGAATTGATTCGGGTTTCGTCCTCAGCATTGGATATATATCCAAGTTCGAGCAACACCGCAGGCACTTTGTTTTCTCTTAAAACATAATAATTTCCAAAAGAGACGCCGCGATCACGGGCGTGAATATCCTCCATAAATATGTGCTGATGGATGCATTCTGCTAGTTTTTGATCACGTTTATGATAATAATAGGATGTCATCCCTTCTATATCGTTTGTCTCAAATGCGTCATAATGGATACTTACAAATAAATCTGCTTGATTTTCTGCTGCCAACTCTACCCGCTCTTCAAGTTCGACATATTCATCATCATCGCGTGTCATTTGAACCTCTGCGCCGGCTTGCTCTAGTGTAATCTTAATTTTATTTGCTGTCTCTAATGTAACTAACTTTTCAAGCGTACCATTTTGACCGCTAGCTCCAACATCATTGCCACCATGCCCGGGGTCAAGTACAATTACCCTTTCTTCCAAAGGCAATTTTTTTTCGGCTTTTGTCGTTTTACTTCCTTCCATACCAGCAATTTTCTCATTTTTTTCAACTTTAAATAAATGAGTCACTGCAAAGACTAAAAGCAGGATCATAATCAAGACGAATACTTTCCATAATTTCATAAAAATTTCCTTTCTAGGTTCATCCATTTTTATAAACGAGAATCTGATAAAAAGTTATTGGGAAAATGATGTTGATCACTGTAGACCCCAAACTCATAGCCCTGATCTTTGAAAAAGTCAATAATTTGCGGTAACAGCTTCAAGGTTTGTTCCTTTTCGTGCATAAGAACAACTTCAACATCCTCTGTTGTGGTCGATTTTATATTGCCCATGATTTTTTCTGGGTTATTGGGATATTTCCAATCTTGGGAGTCAATTGTCCAATCCCAAACTTTCAATCCTGCTTCAATGACCTGATCGTGAATAAGCTTGTCTTTCAACCCGGGAATAGACCCATAAGGAGGGCGCACTAAATGAGGGCTCGTTCCTGTAATCTTGTGGATTAACGCTAATGTTTCCTGCATTTCTGGAACAAACTGCTGGTTTTTGTATAATTCGTCAGAATCATGTGTCATACTATGGGCGCCAACATAATGGCCTTCCTCAATCGCTCGTTTCACATCAGATTGAAAGGATGGGTGTTTTAAATGGTTTCCTTGCATGAAAAAGGTTGCATGAATTCCATTTTCCTCTAAAACATCAAGAAAATCTCCGGTCCATTGACTTGGACCATCATCGAAAGTTAAGTAGACCATTTTCTCGCTTTTCTTATCTCTCGACTCTTCTTTCCCCTTTTCTATCTCCTCTTCCTTTTGCCTATTAGCTTCTTCTTTCATTTTTTCTTCGGTTTTTCGTGGTGAAGGACTGGTTTCTTCAAACGTTTCGGCCATTATTTTCTTATCCTCTGTCTTGTCAATGGGAGATGCAGCTTTTATGAAGTAATCTATCACCCAAACACAGGAAACTACTAAAAAAAACAATATACATATTTTTAATAAGACTCTTATTCTTCTTTTCTCCCAACTAGACTGTTGTTGCATATGTTTCAACTCCCCTCTTTTATCTCTATTACTAGATTAAACATGCGAGATATAGATAAAATGAAGTTGAGATAAATTTTGGATAAAGAAAAGAGGCTGGGACAAAAGTGTTTTCACCAAAGAAAAAACCGAACTAGTATGATGCATGTCCTCCGCTAAGGTAATGCATTGTTCGGTTTTAGAGCTTATTTTTTTGTTTTGTCCCAGCCCTCTTTCCTACGATAGTCAAGTGATAAAAAGAGAATCATTCATTTTAAGTTGTTTATGTGCATGAGAAAATAAGCCTCAGATATCCATTTTTTAAAATTGAGGCTGTTTGTGGTATAATAGGATCACTCTTGGTCTATAGAAACCGTATACGAGTAATCGTATTTTGTATTGTTCCTGGTCATGGAATAGATACATTTCAGCAGCTTGTTCATACAAGCTACAATGGCAACCTTATCCCTTTGGGGATTGGGTTGCTTTTTTAACTTATATTTTTTTAGCGGTGCTTTTAATCAAAAGGTTTATGATTTTTGTTTGACTCGTTTGTAACACAAATGCCGGATGTGGAAATAAGTCAATCAACGTTAAGGCATACGGTGTGACTCTATTTGAAAAGAATCTCTCCAGTCCTGGGAAAGTTACTTGAAGCGCATTATGCAAGTACATTCGTGTACGTTTTATGTGCTGTTCTATCTCTTGATAGAAGCGAGATAGATCACAAATGTCATTATAAATATCTGGTTGTTGTACTTATTCAGGATGATGATTCAGCTGATGCGTTTGGGCTAATTTATGGGCAGCATGCTTGTCTGTTTTCCAGCTTCGTAAAGTTCCTTGCTCTAGCTGCTTTTTTGCCTCAAGAGGGTTTTATAAGTAATAGCTTAAATGGTTCTTTTGACAAAAGGTTTCAACCGGCTTTGAATAAATGCCTGTTGATTCGAAAACAAGAATAGGTTCATCGGGAAGGTTTTGGATTTCGGTAAGCAATGAGTGAAAAACTATCTGATTATGAAGAAATTCCCCTTCCGAAAGACATGTTTGACCATCATAGACAACTTTGTAGCTTTTCCCCATAGAAATTTCTAAAGCAATAACACTTCCCAATGTTTTCCTTCCTTTCCGGTATTCATTTGAAAGATCTCCACTTATTCATTTCGATTCCAATTTCCTATACACGAGCTCTTTACGGCCTCAACATAAAAACTGATTCAGAAATGAAAGTGAAGAAGCTCAGTTTTAGATTCGGATTCGAAGATCCTTGAGACTGTGGTCGAGCTTTCTTTCACTTCTCACTATACATCTAAAAAAGAAATAGTGGGTAAAGTCATTCGTCAATGACCTTACCCACTAATCTTAGTATGTTTACTCTCAGCAAACTTCTACTTGTTTTTTCTTAAATAAAAATAAAACAATACGCCTGTTTCTGTATTCTCTACCCCAAATTTACTTCCATGAAGTTCAAGAATATTTTTGGAAATGGCTAGTCCCAAACCTGTTTCACCTTTTGAGCGATCTCGAGAAGTATCTCCGCGGTAAAATCGATCCCAAATTTTTTCCAATCGTTCCATAAGAATCGGTTCGCCTGTGTTTTCTACACAAACTTTCACTTGATTCTCTTTATCCTTTACCGAAATAGTCACGATACCTGCTGCTGGTGTATGACGGATCGCATTGGTTAAGAAATTCGTGATCACCTGCTCAATCCGATGTTCATTTGCTATCACTTCAAACGGCTGTAGCACCGGTCTAAGTGTCACCTGATTCTTGGCGGCCTCTATGGAAAGAGGGGCACAAACCCGTTCGATCATTTCATCGATATAGAAGGATTCCACTTTCATTTGATAAGTACCTGATTCATATTTGGCCAATTCAAGCATATCGGCAATGAGCCGATCCATCTTGTCAACTTCCTTCTCCAGTGCCTGAAAATAATACCCCCTTTTATGCTTGGCCACATCATCTTGTAAAATGGAAATCGTGCTTTTCATAATACTTAACGGTGTTTTAAGCTCATGCGAGACACCTGAAATAAATTCTTTTCTTGTGTTCTCTAGCTGCTTTTCTTTTTCAATATCCTGCTGCAGCTGCTTAATATGTTTGTGTAATGTGTCCGAAAGGGTATTGATGTTTTCCGATAATGTCCCCAATTCATCCCTTGATTTCACAGTGACACTTTCAGAGAAGTCCAAGTTAGCCATTTTTTTCGCCGTTTGATTAATTTTCAGTAGTGGACTAGCAATTTTTTTCGAATAATAAAAGGATGCTAATAAAACGAGAAGCATCACGAAAACGATTAAATAAATATAATACTCCTTTACCATTTGCACAGCCTCATCTACTGGCTGCAGTGATGTCATCGCAATTAGATAGGATCTGTGACCATCGATTGACAAGGGCTTGATTAATATTTTGTACTGAATATTATTTTGCTCAATGTCCTCCACTTGAATGGATTGGTCCATTGTTGGATTTGGTTTCAACAGAAGAGAGGCTTGAAAATCTTTGACTTTATCCATAAATAGAGTGTTTGTGTAAATAGCGTTCGATCCTTCACTTCGATTTGGAAGCTGTACAGCTGTAACCGTTCCAATCAATTGAACAATATCTTGTTGTGAACTTGCCGGTTCTACTGGTTTAGCTTGCACCACTTTTGACTCTTCCCTTAAAACGGCTGGCGACTGTGAACTAGATTCATTTGGAAAGAGAAGATCTGTTTCCTGCGTATGTTTTGAAGAATTCTGTCCGATCCGCTTGCTGAGATATTCTCCTGCTGCTTTTTTCAACTGCTTATTCTCCCAGTAAGTTACATTTTCTTGTTCCTGTTCCAGCTCATATGGATCCAAAGCTCCGATCGTTCCTAGCGAATTAGGCACAAATCTTCCTAAATGGCCGATGACATAAGGGATGACTATCGATCCTTTCTTAATCCCGTATATACCAATGCGTACATCTGGCTCAAGAAGGAGATCATCTGATAAAGCATCTTCAAAATCCAGCAAATAGTAGAGAGGGATACGGATTGTTTTATCTGCAAAAGCTTCGTCATTCGCTCGCTCTGACTGAATTTCCACATAAAAATCATCCGCAACTTTTAAATTTCCATATTGATCCAATGTCGTAATCCATGTATTATGTTTTTGATAAAAATCCTGTTCTAGTTTTTTTTGAACATATTTGTCTTCCTTGTTTTGCAGGTAATCGTCTGCATAACGATCCATGGCCGCCTGAATATCATTGACTTTTTGATGGGCATAATATTGCTTGAAGAAAATCGTTTGACCGATAAAAACAGTCGTTAAGATAAAGACGCAAAGCAAAGTTGTCAAAGTAAACAGTTTGAAAACAATTTTACTTCTCATACAGTCGCCTCAAATTTATAACCTAAGCGCACAATAGTTTTGATCGCATCTGCTTTATCACCAAGCTTAGTTCGGATATTCCGTATATGCGTATTAATAGTGCGGTCATCACCGGCATATTCATAACCCCAAACCTTGATAATTAATTGTTCCCTAGTAATCACAATTCCTTCGTTTTGCATTAAGTAGAAAAGAATTTCAAATTCTGTATGTGTAAGATTGATGCTTTGATCATCAACTAGCACTGATCTGGCAGCCATATTAATGGAAATGCCATTCGCAGGTTTTACCTGTTGTTCTTCTACAGCGCTCTTTTGTTGACGGCTTTGCAATAATCGTTTGGCCCGTGCCAATAATATAGCTGGACTATATGGTTTCGTCACATAATCATCTGCCCCAAGTTCAAAGCCTAATAATGTATCTTCTTCCTCAACACGTGCGGTTAGGATAATAATGGGAACATCCGCCGTTTTTCGAATCCGCCTGCAAACAGACCAGCCATCTAATTTGGGCAGCATAATATCTAAAATAATCAAATCCACCCTTTCGCTGTCAAATAATTGCAATGCCTTTTTCCCATCATTTGCTTCCAGCACATGGAAATTTTCATTTAAAAAATAGTCTTTAAGCACTTCTCTTAGAATTTGTTCATCCTCAACAATCAGAATGGTTTCATTCATCGCTTTATCCTCCATGGTTATTCGTTTAAGTATATCAAAACAATGTAAAGATTAGATAAAGACAAACCATTATTTAAAGTAGTAAAAATTCCCTTTCCCAGCTCTAATTGCTCTACGTTCTACCCTAATTGCCGAACTTCATAACCTAATCGAAGAGCTTCCTTTACAGACCTTTATCTCTCATCTATCCAATAAATCTTTTCAAATAACCGATTGGTCCCCAATCGAAGAAATGTAAACCACTCTCTCCCCTCTAGGATTGTTGCAAGGATATCGTAATTGATTAAAACCACTTTCCTCATATTCAGATTGCATTTTGTCAATACATCTTAGATACAGGAGCCTTTTCTTCCTGCTCAACAGTTCGATCCTTCTAGCTTCAGATCTTTCGTGTCTTCAGGTGGGATCGTGTGCATTTTTGATCGAGCTCTACATCGCTATTTATAAATTATAGCTTTTGTGTGAGAGGAGAGTGCCGTAATCATCAAAATCAGCTAAACTAATCGCTATGAAACAAGCCAATTTTTCTTTTCCATCCTTCTCGGTAATCTCCTTCATTTTTGAAAGATATGAGCAACATCTCCATATTGAGCAAATAATAGAGTGCTAATAGTATATTTTCTAACATCATGCTAAGATATTGAGGTTTGCAAATTCGATCAATCGGTCGTTATGGTAATATAGAAAGAAAGTACAAAGTAAATGTTGATATTGGAACTTTTTTCGAAATAATTAATCTTTTTTATGAGCTATTTATTTTTATAATTCATTCAATTGAGACACTTGCTTACGCTGTTCGATTACCTGGTGCTAGAGCCCCTAATGATGATGACCTCACGTTTATTGAGAACTATCCTTGCTCAGTTATTTCTTTCCAGGGGCTTGGCTTACAAAATTCATTGTATGAGGAGATTGATATGAAACTTGATCGGCTTTTACGTATGATCATGCTTTTACTTGATCGAAAAAAAGTAACCGCCCAAGAATTAGCAGAGGAATTGGCTGTTTCTGTTCGGACGGTTTATCGTGATATTGATACATTAAGTAGTGCCGGAATTCCTGTCGTTAGCTATCAAGGGGCGAATGGTGGCATCAGTTTAATCGAGAATTACCGGATCGACAAACATTTTTTAAAAGAAGAGGAGTTCACCTCTCTATCTGCTGCCTTAAAAAGTCTGCTTACAGCCTATGAAGATCCTAGCGCCAAAACCGTTTTGGAAAAAATCAGCCATATTGTGGGCAAAGAGGCTACAGAGGATTACCTTTTTATCGATGATAGTCCATGGGGGCAAGACGAACACCTTAAACAAAAACGAACCTTTTTAAAAACCGCGATTGAAACCAATACATGTGTAGAGATTGTGTACGGAAATAGAACTGTCATCCCCAGAATCATTGAACCTCATACGCTAGTGCAAAAAGGTCGTTCCTGGTATGTGTATAGTTATTGTTTACAGCGACAAGCTTTTCGCTTATTTAAACTAGCAAGAATAAAAGATTTGCAATGGAACGAGCAGACGTTTCAGCGAAAAGAAGTCGATGTATCTGAGCTTCCTTGGGATAAAGATTGGTATGATCACAAAATGATTACTTTAACACTCACTTATCAGGCAGACATCTATGAGAAAATGGAGGAACTGTTTGGTGTAGAAGCAGTGGATGCGGAAAAACAAATTGTCACCCTTCAACTACCAGAGAACCAATGGCTATACGGCTTTCTATTAAGTTTTTCTGACAAAATCGAAGTGCTTGAACCGAAGCATATCAGGGAAATTATCCAGCAGCAGGCAAGAAATATTTTTAATATGTATAAAACCTTACAGACTGTTGTCAGGTTTAGATCGTTATAGTAAGGCTAGGGGTGGTGAAAATTATGATCAAGCAGAAGAAAGCATTCAAAGTGATGGGAATCTCTGTAGAGACGTCCAATGCAAATGAAATGAAGGCCCAGCCAAGAATCCCTGCCCTATGGGATCGTTTTTATCGAGAGCAGGTTTCAGCGCAAATTCCTGCTTTGAATCATACTGTATATGGTGTGTATTCGAATTATGCTACAGATGTAAACGGCAGCTATCAAATGACGATCGGACTTGAAGTGGACAAGGACACACAGTCAGACGAATGGGTTGCAAAAACGCTTCCCACTTCGCAATATCTTGTTTTTACTTCCAAAAAAGGCCCTATCGTGAAAATCGTTGGGGCACTATGGCAAGAGATTTGGCATTATTGTGAAAGGAACAATATCAAGAGAACTTATACAGGAGATTTTGAAGTGTATGACGGGCGATGTGCAGATCCCGAAAATGCACAGGTGGAAATTTATATTGCGATTAAGGAATAAAACTGTCGGCATTTACTTTGTGGAGTGAATGCCGATGGCTTTAAATTAAGATTTAAGAAATAAACTCTCTTTCTATCTACTCTCTCATGATCAAGAATTAACAGATGCTTTCAATCCAAAACGATCTGGGAAAATAGGTTTTCCGACGATTCTGCTTTTCAATCCCAAGATGAACATAAGCGTACTTAAATACATAAAGTGATTTGTTTTTTGAGCATATTTTGCAAAAATTAATTCTAAAATATATATTTCGAAAATGCGTGAAATACGCCATCCTCATCATTGGAGAAGGTGACATCATTGGCGATTGCTTTTAGATCGTCAGGGGCATTTCCCATCGCAATTCCTAAACCTGCGAACTCAATCATATCCAAATCATTATAATAATCGCCGATTGCCATCATTTCTGATTGCTTTATTTCAAGGGAATCTATGAGATGGATGAGCGCTTTTGTTTTATTCGATTGGGCATGAACGTATTCTCTATGGAATTCTAAATCAATCCTCTTTCTGAGTCGTTCAGGGACTGGCAAAGGAATCTCCTGCCATCCACCTACTTTATTTTGATCGCCAATTGTACATTTCATAATTTTTTCTTTAATAGATAAAACATCACGATGAATAGTAGGAGTGATTTCATATACCTGATATTGTTGTTCTTGAAAGTCTTCCAGCCATTCCACATACACATCAAAAGCTGTACACAGAGAAAAATGAATGTGATGACGGCGACAATAATGGATAAGTGGGGCGATATCCTCCATAGAAAAAGAATACTCGCCAATAAGTGCTTGATTTACAGTATTAATGGTAGCTGTTCCATCATTTGATACCAAAATCCCTTTAAAATCCAATTGATCCAAAATCCGTTTCGTTTGCATATAATATCTACCTGTCGCTAATACAATCTGAACCCCTAAATCTTCTGCCTTGTGAATCGCTCGTATATTCCGCTCAGAGATATTTCCATCTCGATTCAGCAATGTCCCATCCAAATCCAAAGCCACTAATTTATACATGAAATCCCCCTTCTATTCTAACTTTGAAAGACAATAACCGGACCATGCCAACGGTCATTTTGCACGAACTCTTCTTTCTGTATGTGTCCATTCGTATAATCATGAATCAATTTTGCCCAAAACCTTTGAGCAACTTTATTTCCTGCTGTCTGTCTAATCTCCCATATTCCTCGATATTGTTGAAATAAGGAGGTGGCAAACTTTTGCCCAACCCCTAACCTTCTAAATTTCCTCATAATAAAAAAATCACTGATTACATTGGTTCTCTCCGCTGTACTTAATTTCATGAATTCTTTTGGGACATCAAGACTAACAAGCGAAAATCCCGCTATCTCACCATCAACCTTGACCAAGTACGGGCGGCGATAATCGTCTGTCCATTGATGATCTAAATATTTATATAAATATAAACCGTGGTCATTTAACACATGACCATCAAATTCACTACTATCATATCTATATAACTGCATTAAATTCTGTAGTATCGTTTTATCTTCGTATGGAATAAGTGATAAAGTAACGTCCATACTCATCCTCCTTTATGAAATGATTGCACAAATCTACAACACGAGTAAGTGTAAAAATAAAAATAGCGGGTACCATAACATGTAAAGATTTCTGGAGGTGTTCAAGATGTATATCAGCGGTCATGTTTCTGGATACGATGGTGTGAACTTATTTTACCGTGGTTGGCTCCCCAAAGAACCACGTGGATTTATAATATTAATTCATGGAGCGGGTGAGCATTCGGGACGTTATTCCCATATCGGTGAAATATGTTTGGAGCACCAACTCGGCGTACTTGCCCCGGATTTACGAGGGTTTGGAAAATCTGGTGGTCCTCGTGGACATGTTAATAAATTTACAGATTACCTCGATGACTTAAATCAATTAATTGAATCCTTTCAGGTCCAATATCCTTCCGCCCCATTATTTATTTTCGGACATAGCTTGGGAGGGCTCATTGCTATTCGCTACGGTCAAATGTATCCCCATAAAGCAAAAGGATTTATCTTATCAGCTCCTGCATTAGGAATCCGGTTTCAACTGCCTCTATTAATAAAAAAGACAGTGGAATTTTGTTCTTGGATTTCTCCTAATTTATCGATCCAGCCTTTCAAGTGGATGGGAATTTTGAAAAAAGTTCGCAGTTTAGAGCATCTTTTTCCAGAGCCTGATCTAGAATTAATCGAGGATCCACTATTTACTTCAGAATACACCCCGCGTTGGTTAACTGAATTAACTCATAATGGCGTTCACGCTTTATTAGATATTGAGAAATTCCGTTTTCCGCTTTTATGTCTTTATGACCAACAGGATCCAATTGTCCATCCTGATTCAATCTTACGTTTTTTGGATTCCATTTCCATTCAGGATAAAAAATATATCATGTATGAAGATGGGCTTCATCGACATTGGGACGCAAACCATTGCGAGCATGCATTGGAAAATGTTATGACATGGCTAACTCCCCGTTTATAATTAAAGTCAAGAGCCAACCTACTTTTACTTTATGGGGGCAGGAGAGATTTTTTTATGCTTGATTTATAAATCCCATCCCCCTTAAAAAAGCTGCCATCCTCGCATTCGTTTGGTGAAAATATTTGTTATTATGTCGCCCGTATCTAAAGAAACCATGTTCCATTCCTTCATATTCTTCGAAATGGATTTCATTTCCAGACTCCACCATGCGCTCGACAAATAATTTATTTTGCACATAAAGACCGTTAGGAATCGGTGGGGTATCCTCCTTTGTACCACACATCCATAAAGTTGGTGGTAAAGCCTTTTAATATTGTGAAATGGAGATATTTCAATGGCTTGATCCAATATCTCTGGATATCTCCTTTGCATAATGTCTACCCCGTCCATGCCAGCTCCAAAAATGATCAGTGCATTGGGGATATGATTACAATTCCGCTGATGATAAACGGGGTCATCATCTACATGATCAAACATGATTGAAGAAACACAGACATAGCCGCCTGCGGATGCACCGCACATGACGATTTTTTCTGAATCAACGCCTAATTCGTCCGCATGTTGACGCACCCAACGAACTGAAGACTTCGCATCCGCAATCGCTTGTTTCGGCGTAAACCCTGCGTCATGCCTAGCCCGATAATCCACACAGATCGCAACCATACCAAGTGAGGCAAAATAATTAGCTTGCTGTTGAAAAACAGCTGGTGATTGAGGATTTTTCGCAAAACTCCCACCGATGAAAAAAAGAATCGCTGCTTGTTTTTTCTTCGCCTCTGACGACTCAAATATATATAGCTTTACATCTCTAGTTCCAATACTTTTAAACGTTTTCTCGATCACTGGAAACTCAAACTCCGGTACTTTCATCTTCTCGCTCCTAACTATCCATTTTCATAAAAATTATAGACGTTTTCTGATCCTATACACTCTTTCTCGCGGCTGCCATTTCGATTAATTTATTTAGCGTTTTCCAATTGCGCACTGTGGTAGGCACACCCAAGCTTTGCATTTGGTCAGCTAGCTTGGAATTGCGTGCACCGTTTCCAAATAAAAAATAAACTTCGTGACCCACGACTTGATAATCCTCCCCATCGTGTTTATAACCATCTAATCTCTCTACTTTTTCCTGCAAAGGAGCATGGAGAAGGAGGGCAACATAGAGTATTTCTCCTACTGAGGAGGTCCTCACCTTTAAAATGATCTCCTCAGGAAAAGGTAAGTTGGCTATAATTGCCTCTAGTTCTGTTGCTGTTCTTAAAATCACACTGATTGAAAAACCGAAGTCTTCAAAAATCCTTCGCTCTATTTCTTGACGCAACCACTCCTCTTTCTCATTTGATTCAAACAGGACATTGCCACTCTGGATATACGTTTGTACATGATCAAGACCGATCTTCTCTAAAGAGGTCCGTAATTCATTCATTTTGATTTTCCGGTGTCCCCCAACATTAATTCCTCGGAGAAATGCAATGTATACTGGCATGTTGTCCCCCTTCCATTTATTTGGTTTAGCATTCGTATTCTACAAGGATTTACTCTTTCTTTGCGATCGCATTCCTTTTCTTTTTTGAATTTGATCATTATGTAGAAACCGCTGATACTCTTCACTGTTCACCCCATATATAGCGATTTTTCCTTCTTGATCATAATGAATTCCCCAACCATATTTTTTTACTAATGGAGATGCCCTAAAACACGCTTTCGGTTTGCTAAAAAATTGCTCCCTTAACTCGTCAAGATTAGCCGAATCCAGTTGGTTTTTAATCAAATATGTTTTAAATTGGACATCCGCTTGCGTGTATTCATAGGGATGCTCCTTCATTAAATCGTATTCTATCGACGCAATCGTTGCTTTATTGTTTCTTGGAACTGGCACAACCGCCTCTGTAACGTCCGAATCTTCAGATATGGTAATAAGTGTATTCTGATAACTCATAAACACCCTCCTTATAGTTAATAGCCAACTAGGTAATTCGAATGCCTGATTCCATTGTACATGAAAGCCCTTCCCCTGAATATTTACTTTTTAAAAAGCGGATCATTTTTTACACAAAAAAGCATCTAAAAATACTCGTCTCCAAGTTTTTAGATGCCTTACCATTTAATTCTTAAGATGTCGCTTTTTGTTCATCCGCAAAGAGACAACGTCCTTTTCCAAATGGAATACAAAGGGGCGTTCCGAATATCGGATCACAAGCAATCTGACATTTCATGTCAAAGACTGTTCTTACCAGCTCTGGTGTAATAATTTCCTCGGGTTTCCCATGAGCGAAAATTGTTTTATCTTTTAAAGCTACAATATAATCTGCATAACGACTAGCTAAATTTAGATCATGCAGCACCATCACAATCGTTCTATTTTCCTTTTCATTCAGTTCAAAGAGGAGGTCAAGAACATCGACTTGATGAGCCATATCTAAATAGGTAGTCGGTTCATCCAATAAAATAGTCTCCGTTTGTTGGGCTAATGTAAGAGCAATCCATGCTCGTTGCCGTTGCCCTCCTGATAATGAATCCACGGATTGATCCGCTAATTCACTCATGTTTGTCGATGTAAGCGCATGTTGAACAGCTTCCTCATCTTGCTGTGACCATTGTTTCATCCATTGACGATAAGGATGTCTTCCCTGCTTTACGAGTTCATAGACGGTTAAGCCCTCAGGAGTTACTGGACCTTGCGGTAAAATAGCTAATTTTTTTGCAATATCCTTCGTTCTTAATTTTGCAATTTCCTTTCCATCTAGCATTATTTGACCTTGCTGTGGTTTTAATAAACGGGCTAGAGATCGCAATAAAGTAGATTTGCCACAACCATTCTGACCAATCAATACCGTGATTTTCCCTTTCGGTATTTCGATATCTAACCCATCTATAATAATGCTTTCTCCAAATCCAAGCGTTAAATCACGTGCTGATAAAGTTTCCACTAAGATCACCCCTTCCAGGACATTACTAAAATTGCCATGAACACCGTTTCCACACCTAAAATATATGCACTCCATCTATTTTACTATAAATTTGTTTGTTCAACACATTTTATTTTTTTAACGTTTCTAGAAAGGTATCAATGGTTTTGGTTGATGCAATTAATCCCTTATTTGTCCAACTATCAGCTGCATTCAATACATATACCTGGTCATTTTTTACTACTGGGATGCTGTTCCAAACTTTACTATTTTCCAGTACATCAAGACCTTCTTCTTCTTCAGCTGCTAGTAAGAAGACATGATCTGCATCTAGTTCCGATAATTTTTCAAGTGATAGAGGCTCCCACTGTGGTTTTGCTTCCCCTAGCTCATCTACAAGCTGTGGATAGTGAACACCCAATTCAGAGTAGAGCACTTTCGCGCTGTGGCGATCTTTTTCAAATACAAAGTATTTTCCACCAATCACCCAAATGGAGGCGACTGTTTCCTCACCGATAGCATCTTGCACTTCTGTTTTCGCTTCGGCTACTTTCTTTTCATAATCGTTTAAGGCTTGTTTGGCTGCATCCTCTTTTCCAAGCAATTGTCCAAATAGGTCCAGCTGTTTTTGCCAATCACCTACTGTTTCCTCATCCATGACATAGGTTGGGGCAATTTTCTGATAGTCCTCATATGTCCCCTCATAACTGTCCATTGTATTTTCTAAAATAATCAGATCAGGTTGATAACTGAGAACTTGTTCTAATGGAAGTGTCCATTCAATTTTCGGGACATCTTCGAGTTGATCCTCTAAATGATCTTGTACTGATGTGCCAATTGCCCATTTCGCTACGGGTGTTACACCAATGGACAATAAAGCATCTTCATGAAAAGGTGCCAACACTTTTTCAGCATTTAATGGGATTGTCACTTCTCCCATTTCAGAATCCAAGGTAATCTCTTTGTTATTTTCCTCCACAGAAGCCTTATCTCCCGATTTCTCTGACTCCTTTTGAGAATCAGTATTTCCACAACCGGCTATAATGAAAAATATCATGATAAGCATGATAAAAAAGCTAAATTTATTTTTTAATAATGTATTCATCCCTTTATCCCCTTTATGCTATAATAACATTTACTGGTAATGATAATCACTTTCAATTAGGTTGTCAATAAATATTTAACCCCCGGGAGAAAGAATGAGGAGAGTCGTATGCGTTCGTTTATTCAGCATTCAAATATTTTAAAAATAACGATTAATTTAGTAATAGTAGGCGCAATTATTATATCCACTGCATTATCTGTCTCTTATGGCTCTACAGAAATTGGACTAAGAACAGTTTGGAACGCAGTATTTCAATTTAATCCAGAACTTTCTTCCCACCAGATTATCCAAGAATTACGCTTACCGCGTGCACTGTCCGCTGCTTTAGTTGGGGCGTTTCTTGCCGTTGCTGGCGCGATTATGCAGGGAATGACACGAAATCCTTTAGCCTCTCCATCTATTATGGGGGTAACTGATGGAGCTGCTTTTGGGTTAATGATCATTATGGCATTTTTTCCCTCTACCTCGAGTCTTGTCTTAACTTTAAGTTCCTTTATTGGTGCAGCGCTTGCGGTGAGTCTTATATTTATGATTGGATCGTCTTCAGCGAATGGATTGACTCCTGTGAAATTAGCCTTAGCAGGAGTAGCGATCGGAACAATGCTTCGTTCGATTACCTCCATTCTTTCCTTACATTTTCAGCTCGAAAAAGAGATGGGTTTTTGGTTAGCTGGAGGGCTGGATAAGACAAACTGGTCATCGGTTCAAATGCTGGCCATTTTCGGTGTGATTGGTTTACTGTTTGCTTTTTCCATCTCAAAATCAATGACCGTCCTTAGCTTAGGTGAAGATGTATCCGTTGGATTAGGGCAAAACAATGCGCTGATTAAGATTTTAGGCATAGTGGCTGTGTTTATGCTTACAGGTGTTTCTGTCTCTGTTGCCGGTGCTATCGGCTTTGTTGGACTGATTGTCCCTCATATCACACGTTTTTTAATGGGAGCTGATTATCGTTGGATTATTCCATCTTCAGCTCTCTTTGGCGGGCTTTTAGTCATATTGTCTGATTTAGTATCGAGAATGATTAATGCACCTTTTGAAACACCCGTCGGGGCTATCACTTCGCTAATAGGGGTTCCGTTCTTCCTTTATTTAGCAAGAAGCAAGGGGGAGAAAAAATGAATGTAACTCAATCAAAAAAACAACGTACTTTCTGGCTAATGATCAGCCTGCTAATCCTGCTTATTTTCATAATGATTTTTGTCAGCTTAAGTATTGGTGTGATTAAGATTGCCCCTAACGAAGTGATACAAACTATTTTTAACCAGGGAACAGCTCAGCAAAAGCTCGTTCTGTTTGACTTTCGGTTACCAGGGATAATCTTATGCTTACTTATTGGGACCGGCTTGGCCGTGTCAGGAACAATTTTACAAGGAATTACGCAAAATGAATTGGCTGACCCAGGAATCATCGGGATTAATACAGGGGCAGGCCTTACTGTCGTACTATTTATCTATTTTTTCCGCAACCTTCTTCCAGCATCTGACCCATTATCAATCTTTATTATGCCATTTGCCGCCTTAATTGGTGCGATCGTGGCAGCGGTCCTGATTTATCTCCTTGCTTGGAAAAAAGGAGTAAGTCCTACTCGTCTGGTCTTGGTTGGAATTGGTGTGAATGCTGGATTCGGTGCCCTGCTTACAATCTTACAATTAAGGATGGATCCACAAGATTATAGACAAGTAACGGTATGGCTTTCAGGAGACATTTGGAATGCTAACTGGGCATTTGTTCTTGCTTTATTCCCTTGGATATTGCTCTTAATTCCGCTAGCCTGGCAAAAAGCAAAAACTTTAAACGTCTTTACATTAGGGGATGATGTAGCCGCTGGTTTGGGATCTCATGTTGAAAAAGATAGACGACTTTTACTACTTATTGCCGTTGCTCTCGCAGGGGCGTCCGTCGCGGCTGGTGGAGCGATTGCATTTATAGGCTTAGTGGTTCCCCATATCGCAAGGAAAATAATCGGGCCTTTGCATCAGTATATTATCCCGATTTCTACATTAGTGGGAGCCTTATTATTAATGGGTGCGGACCTGATTGGGAAAAATCTTTTAACCCCAACAATGATTCCGGCCGGGATTGTCGTCTCGATTTTAAGTGCACCTTATTTTATCTATTTATTAATCAAAGTGAAATAATCTTGGAGGTTTTTTTATGACTCAGCAAAATGATATTTACGATGTAACCATTATTGGTGGTGGACCCGTTGGGTTATTTACTGCTTTTTATAGTGGCATGCGCGAATTAAAAACGAAGATTATTGAATATTTACCTTATCTAGGTGGGAAGGTTTCTTATTTTTACCCTCAAAAAATTATTCGTGATATTGGGGGATTGCCCCACTTATCAGGTGATGAATTGACTGCTAACTTGATCGAACAGGCAAAAACTTTTGATCCAACAATTGTCTTCGAAGAACAGGTAATGGATTGGCAGCAACATGAGGATGGTTATTTCATCTTAACAAGTCATAATGGGGCAAAACACTATACAAAAACGGTGATTTTGGCAACAGGATTCGGTTCCTTAAAGCCAGTTGAGTTAGTGCTTCCTCATGCTAAGGAGTTTGCAGAAGAAAGTCTGCATTATTCGATCCATGATATTGATCGCTTTAAAGGGAAGCATGTTTTAATTTCTGGCGGTGGGAATTCTGCGGTCGATTGGGCCAATGAATTAGAACCGATTGCTGAAAAGGTTACATTAATCTACCGTAAATCTTCTTTTAAAGGGATTGAAAGCAACGTAACAAAAATGAAGAATTCCAGTGTACAGGTTTTGACTCCTTATGAGCTAACGGACTTAAGAGGGAAGGATGGCCGTCTAACCAGTGTGATCATACAAAATACTGAACAGGGCACTTTTGAAGAAGTGAAAGTAGACGAGCTCCTCGTCAATCATGGGTTTCATATCGATCTTGGCCCTATCGCTGAGTGGGGAATGGACATAACAGATGCAGGGATTGTAGTGAATTCCTCGATGTCGACCTCCATTCCAGGCGTTTTTGCAGTAGGAGATATCGCCCAATACGAAAATAAATTACCACTGATTGCAGGGGGGTTTAATGAAGGACCAATTGCCGTTAATAGTGCCAAGCTTTACATACATCCTAAAGATCCTTTAACCCATCTATACTCTACTCATTATGAACCTTTGATCAAGACGGATTAGAAGTAAGCGGCTGCCACTAAGTCTTCAACACCGAGAAATCTCCTTCTTTTTTTATGAATAAATGTTAAGAAAATCGCCAAAAACGGTGACACGCCTGAGGAAATAGCATCAGCTGAAGGCCTCACAGCAAAGAAGCCTTTTTGGCGTTTTTCAACTTTTGGGACATGCCCTTATACTTGAAAGTTTTTGGAATCTTTCATAAAATGAAGAGAAATAAAGTGAACCTTCAATCAGTGGGGGTTTTCTTTCATCCCCCACTGATTGTTAGTTGAACCAATCGGGCTTTTACGGGCAGTGTATCCCCCACTTATGCTTCTCCGTATTCTCTAAAGCCTTGAGGTGGGGGATTACTGCCCGTTAATGCGGGATAAAATAGAAAGGTTGTGGAAGATGATTATTAAACCCTATCAAGAATCGTCGCTACTGAAATTGCTTCACTGCTTAAACGAGCGCCTCGAACTTTCCTCTGAATGGAAGCAACAATACCTCCATCTGAAAAAAGGCCATGAAGGTGAGCAGAAACTGGCTAACCTTCTCAAAGATCTTCGCACCGACTGCTTGATTTTGCATAATCTACTCTTGGAATATCACAATGCCCTTTTTGAGATTGATGTTCTCCTTATTTTTGAAAATACGATTTATTTGATAGAAGTAAAGTATTATGAAGGTGATTATTATATCGATTCTGATATTTGGTATACCTTGACTAAAAAAGAAATTCATCATCCCATTCTTCAATTAAACCGCTGTGTCTCCTTATTCCGACGCCTTCTCCAACAATATGGTGTTCACCTTCCTGTAAAAGAATACGCCCTGTTTAATCATCCTGAATTTACGTTATACCAGGCGGATCCTAAACTGCCCATTATCCTTCCAACTCAAATCAATCGTTTTAAGAAGCATCTGGATAAAGTTAATTCGAAAATGAATGAAAAACATCTACAGTTAGCAAAAAAACTACTAGCAGATCATATGGAGAAATCTCCCTATCAACGCTTACCAGACTATTCCTTTGAGCAAATAAGAAAAGGGATTATGTGCACAGGCTGTCATTCATTTACGGCCACCTCGTTGATAGGCAGGAATATCGTATGTGGACATTGTGGTGCGAAGGAGAATTTTGAATTGGCCATATTAAGAAGCGTTGACGAATTCAAGCTGGTTTTTCCAGATAAAAAGATCACTACTCATATTATTTATGAGTGGTGTCAGGTAATTGCAGAAAAAAGAATTATAAGCAGGACACTCAGGAAAAACTTTATTGTGCAAGGATATGGAAGACATGCATATTATACTGGAAAAAAGAACGCTAGATCATCGTAGGAGTTTTCATGATATGCCGCTCATTTAACTTTGGTTTCAATGAACGGCATTTGCAAGATCCACTAGCGTTTGGAGCATGGAATTATCTTAGGAACTCATTTTACAGTGAAGTAGGTGCGGAGAATCCTTCTATGAACCGATTTTGAAGGATTTTCTCTGCTTTTTGATGCGTAGAATCTTCTACGAGCCGATTCTGGAGCATTTTCTCTGCTTTTTTGGTGCGTAGAACCTCCTACGTACCGATTCTTAAGGATTTACTTTGCTTTTTGGCGCGTAGAACCTCTCTTTGCAACTCGGTTTATCCGTTTCATTTGACGGTTACAAGTTTAGCATGAATGCTCGTGGCCTACATTTTACCAAGGACTTATGAAATTCAGGCTCCTCGATCGCGACAATTCACCAAGCTTACCATTTTGCAGCTGAGGCTTCCATTATGAAATCGATCATCATCTATGTTACTCTTAAACTACAAATAGAGAGGAGTGTATTGATATGAGTCAATTTATTCCAGAGGTTACGCTTCATGATGGGATTACGTTGCCAGTTATTGGATTCGGGACGTATAACTTGAAAGGCGCGGAAGGGGTTCGTGCAATCCAAAGTGCGATCAAGTGTGGCTACCGCCTGATTGACAGCGCGTACAATTATGAGAATGAGGGTACCCTAGGGGAAGCTGTTCGCCGTAGTGATATTTCGAGAGAAGAATTGCGCATTACCTCCAAACTGCCTGGCCGTTATCATACATATGATACTGCTGTGAAAGCAATCCAAGAATCTCTATATCGTGCCCAACTTGATTATTATGATTTGTATTTGATTCACTGGCCTAATCCACAACAGGATCAGTATGTAGAAGCGTGGCAAGCCTTGATTGATGCGCAAAAATGGGGACTTATTCGTTCTATCGGAGTCTCAAATTTCTTACCTGATCATATCGAGCGATTAGAACAAGAAACAGGTGTGAAGCCTTCTCTTAACCAAATTGAACTGCATCCCTTTTTCAATCAAGAGAAACAGCGGGTTTGGCACCAAGAACAAGGGATTCAAACAGAATCATGGAGCCCTTTAGCACGTGTAATAGATATCATAGACAATCCAATCTTACAAAAAATTGCTGGCCAGCATGACAAAACAGTGTCACAGGTGATTTTACGCTGGCATTACCAACTTGGGACGATTCCAATTCCAAAATCCGCTTCTCCGAGCAGACAATTAGAAAACATCTCGATTTTTAACTTTGCTTTAAATGAAGAAGAAATGAGACTGATCGCTTCATTAACTCAAGAGGATGGAAGGTTAAATGGGCAAGATCCCGCTGTATATGAAGAAAAATAACGTAGAACAAAAACGCAAGCGCCTTGATGTAAGAAGAATGGCTAAATTCGCACCGTCCTGGCGGCAGACTCAAACGCGACGTCCTATCGCTTCGTCTGCACTAGTACCTCCTGTACGTCGCAACGCCTTTCTGACCAGCATCCTGTTGGCCTCCGACAAGCAAATGTTCCTGAACCTAGGAAGGGGCTTTTTCCCTTCTTAGGTTCAGGGTTATTAAGCAGAACATCGGCTAAGTTCGCCGCGTCCACATGTCTTCGCCGATGAACTCACATCCTGTGAGTTTCTCGGGCTAGGTGCTGGAGCTGGATGTCGACCGCGACATAAGCTACTTATCCACAAGCGGCAATTTTATAGTTTCCAAAGCAATAGAAAAGGCGATTTGTCACCGCAAATCGCCTTTTTCTACTATTCTACTTGAATGCTCTTCCCTCGTTGACTCCATTTTACATCCAAATCAACTGGTAAGCTGCATTTTTCATAACATTCTATTAAGATATCTGCTAACCCTTCAACTGATATAAGCTTCTCGCTTTCGCTATATTGCACTATGGCTGGAGGAAATTCGGGAATGTTCGGAACCGATTGATGTATCGCTTGAATCGCTTTTGCATGTGGGGTGGCAGCTTCAATTCCGCATAATATGTTATGATCTCCCCTCAAGATTGCTTGCACGCATACCTTTAGTTTCGCTAGTGTATGAGAGGGGTCCTCATAACATATCTTTCTCCCATCATTCCATTGCACAACAATGTCGCTTGTTTCTCCTCCCTGATCAAAACTGATGGCAGCCTTTTCAAATTCTAATACATATTTTGGCCCTTTCGCCTCCTTCACTGCATGAGAAGCATAGTAAAATATATCGATATCATCCGTCGTCTTCATTTTTACAGCACATGTATCAAATGTTTCAATCTCATTCGCCCTATAAAGCTCAGCCGTTAATTCAGTTATATCAGCACTCTGATCTATTGAGTTCCCAGCTAAATAAAGCATATGATGCAAATGATGCGCAGTGGCATTACTGGCAATACTATCTAAAATGATTTTGCCTTTAAGGCTATATTTTTTCCCCGCCCAAGCTGAACGATTATAATAGTCTTGATTTCGCGGCCATAAAGTAAGGCTTTTAAACCTTTTCGCTCGTCCAAATTCTCCGTCCAAGATCTGTCTTTTTAATTGTTGTACAACATCCGTGAACGACCAATTAAAGCCTACGGCTAAAAAACGTCCGGTTTTTTCCGAGGTTTCCTTCATTTTTTGAATATCCTCTAAACTCGTCGAAATTGGTTTTTCACATAAGACATCGCTTCCATTTTCCATCGCCAAACACGATTGCTCTTTATGTAAATGAATCGGTGTAGAAATGATCGCCAAATCTGCTTTATTGTTTTCATAAAATTCTTCTAAAGACGTATAGATTGGTATTCTCATTTCCTGTATTTCTCGATAGTAGTTTGATTTTTCGGGAGAGATGTCAACCACCCCTGCTAGAAATATCTGCTTATTTTCCTTTTGCAAAAGCTCCCGCAAATACGTATGACCATATCCACTTACGCCAACTAGCACAATCGAAACCTTTCGATTCACAAAAAATCGACCTCCTTTCTATACATTCTACTATAGATTAGTCATTATTTTACCAACTATTTCATTTTTCAAATAAATCCTCATCATTTCATACAATTCAATGGCAACTGCCGAGCTAGGAAAGTGGCTCAGGACGACCGCTCCTCTCTGTTTTGTCTTGACTGTAAATCATTTAAAAGCTTGTCCAACATTTGCGAGATCATTAAAATTTCTGGGTCATTTGGATCCTGCTCATATTTTTGATACATCTTTCTCCTTAATAATTCTATTTCTTCATATAACTGATTAATAAAAAACCCCCCACTCTTTTAAGAAACTTTATCCTGAATGAACTGGTAATAAGATCTCACTTCAAAATTCGAGGAAACAAGAATAATTAGTGACGATCTCAACTGTAGCCAAATCTCAGATTCGTTCAGGCACGTAGGACGTAGGTTACAAAGACGAAAAAACTCAAGCACCCGACAAGCAAATGTTTCTAGTCTGTAAACTTCGTTCAATGAGGATGAGAAAAAACTCCACTGAATGAAGTTTTTCTTTATCAAAATTGAAATTCATTTACAGATGAATATTTCTCCATGATTCTATTTTACTGAGACTAGACCCATTAATCCAATATTTTTCGTACTCATACATTTATGAATGAAGCTCTTTGGTTGAACGATTGCTTTCGACCATAGAGATTGGCTGATATAATGACAAGAATATCATAAAATCGTTTTTATTTTCTCCCCTGGAAAGAGAGCTAATGATCTTTAAAAAGCTCTCTCATAACTATTCTTCTGGCAGTCCAGTTCTAATTATTCGGATCCATCAATACCTCTTCATACGGTTGAACAACGACAAAACCTTCCCCTTGGAACTTCATTTGAATTGATTCACCGCTCCCTCTTCCAAAAAAAGTTTTAAAGTTAATATCTGTTTGAATGGTTGGTTGCAAATTTCCTGACCAAGCAACAGTCGCGTTGGGGTCTGTAATTACAGGCTTTCCAGGTGTAACTCTTAATGTCAATGGCTCATAATGAGTTGTAATCGCAATCATCCCAGTCCCTTCACACCGGACATTGAATAATCCTCCAGCCATCATGCCTGCTATCCGCTTCATCAATTTGATATCCCATTTTACACTTGGTTCAAAGGCTAATAAATCATTCCCGTTAACGAAAATGATATCATTTTGCAGATGTAAAATAATCACTTTTTTACCCCGGTCTGCTAGATATAATTTTCCCTGTCCTGTTGCTTTCATTAAGGAAGCTCCCTCACCCGTAAACGCCTTTTTGAACGTTTTTCCAAGCCCATGTTCTAATATACCTTCACGGACAAACTTTATTTTCCCTTCATAGGCAACCATAGAACCAGTTTTTGCCCATACTTGCTTTTCTAAGTTTACCTCCAACAACCGAGGGGTTTCTAATTCGAATAGCCCTTCTCCCTTGTCTTCCTGCTCTGTTTGTTTTAAAAATTCCTCGATAGAATATTTTGTCATTATGCTCACAGCCTTCCTTTATTTTTTATATACGAAGCAACAACTTATTTTGTTTCAATCAAGTTTGTTTTTCGATACAGGCACGTTCAAATATCATCGATTCGAATCCTGTACTTTGTACAAATACGGCCGTCTTCCCTTCTCCGCGGCTTTCTTCATCAAAAACTCTTGCTATTCTTAAGAAGAGATGATACGATAACTCTACTATTTTGTACGGAGGCGTTTTTCAAATGACAATCTTATCATTCCGATTTTTCTTAACCTAATTGAATAGAAAAGAACTCTACTTGTGGGTAGAGGATTCGGAAAGAGTTTGTCTACTTTAAAAGTGAATAAAGAGAACTTTTCATTGGACTCTGATCAAATATTGGTGAAAAGTCCATTTCTATACACTCCTTCCGTCTGCTTCTGAACATAAGCAGTTGTTCGTAAAAATTAGAACGAAGGAGTTTTTTGATGGAAAAAAATAATCATTTAAATAAATATGAATACTTAGCAGATGATCCTAATGTGAAAACACTGCCTATTATGGTTTCCCTGATCATTGGGGCGTTTTTTGCAATTTTAAATGAAACATTATTAAATATTGCTTTAACGACCTTGATGAAAGAATTTAGCATCACACTACCAACAGTCCAATGGATGGCAACAGGTTTTATGCTGGTGATGGGGGTTGTAATTCCCGTCTCCGCTATCTTGTTACAATGGTTTACTACAAGACAATTGTTTTTAGGTACAATGATCGTTTTCACGATTGGTACAGCAATCAGTGCTGTCGCTCCAAACTTCTCCATTTTACTAGTTGGACGATTAATACAAGCAGTTGGTACAGGCTTATTAATGCCGATTATCTTTAATGTGTTTTTACTCATTTATCCACCACATAAGCGCGGGAAAATCATGGGGATGGTCGGCTTAGTGATGATGTTTGCGCCTGCAATCGGTCCAACGTTATCCGGTGTGATTGTTGAATATTTAGGTTGGCGCTTTTTATTTATCACTGTTATTCCTTTTGCACTTTTTTCAATTGCCTTTGCTTATAAATTTTTGATTAATGTGTCCGAGGTAACCAAGCCTAAAATTGATATTCTCTCCATTGTTTTCTCAACCATTGGCTTTGGGGCTGTCATTTATGGTTTCAGTGCAGCAGGAGAAAGTGAAGCAGGATTTTTCACCCCTATTGTCTATACGTTTATTATCGTGGGAATCGTGGGGATCATCCTGTTTTCATGGCGACAATTAAAATTAGCAGAACCGGTTATGGATTTACGAGTCTTTAAATATCCTATGTACACGCATGCTGTTATTATGTTTTTAATAATTATTATGTCCATGTTTGCATCAGAGATTATTTTGCCTATCTATATGCAGGGTCCCTTGGCTTTAACGGCTGCAACAGCTGGTTTAATTTTATTACCAGGAAGTATTTTAAATGGCATCATGTCACCTTTTATGGGCGCTCTTTTTGATAAGGTTGGCCCCCGTCTCTTGATGATTCCAGCTACGATTATCTTAAGTGGCACGATGTTTATGATGAGCCGCTTATCGACAGATACCCCCTTATGGATTGTGATCGTCGGATATATTTTATTAATGTTGACAGTCTCTGCAATTATGATGCCAGCTGAGACAAACGGTTTGAATCAGCTGCCTAAACGACTATACCCACATGGAACTGCGGTTATGTCTACTTTACAGCCTGTTGGCGGTGCCATTGGCGTTTCGGTTTTTGTCAGTATTATGAATGCAAAACAGCTTCATTTTTTGCAAGATGCATCAAATCCCAATGATCCTGCAACCATTAACGAAGCGATGGTAACAGGTGTAGAGCTTGTCTATTTCATCGCGTTTGCCATGTCGATCGTCGCCGTTCTTTTAGCACTATTTGTATATCGTGCCAAACCAGAAGAAACACCGCTTGAAACACAAAAAGAAGGATAATCAAGAACGGACTCTGATCTATTTTGATCAGAGCCCGTTTTTTTAAAAAAATTCGCTTTGGGACGACATATTGAGTCTACTCTTACATAGAAGGATCGCTTTTTCATCATGGGGAGTTCAATCAGACTGCCTCATTACAGTTTCTCCGCAGCCGTTTGCACTTTTCAGTGGAAGGAGTTCAAATTTCAATGGACATGAACGGAACAGATTCAACGTTTCTTTCATTCATTAACATAGTAAGATAATTTCTTAATTTTCCCTGATACACTAGTTTAAGTGTGGGGATTTCTTGAAAGTCATTCGGTGCGATGAGTGATATAGGTTGGTCAAACTGAAGGATATCACACTCCTTCAGGACATAGGCAACAAACTGTGAACAAAAGAAAGCATTCCGCCTTTTGATTGGCATACGAAGCATAACCCCTATTAAGCCAAATAAATTATAACGGTACTCTTCCTTCCGTGCTTCAATATCTCGTATGAAGCGGTTCATTCTCATCCATTGTTCCTCAGTTACAACCATAGAATAAACGACACAATCCGCTTCCCGAAACAACCTCTCTTTTACATCTTCTTTTGCAAATCCTGCCATAAAAGGATTATTAGCTGTTTTCCTACCAAAGCTATAAACCTCAGTTAGGTTAAAATCAAAACCAATAGATGCATGATTATAAGGTTGCCTTGTATATAATTTTATTAATCTATTAAGTATAGTCCCCGTATCTGTTAAAAGAATGTAGACATTTTTGCCCCCCATAGTATCCTCCTTGACCCCTGTAAATAATAGGTATAATCATTATACGACAAAATCAGCTTAATAGTTCCATAAATAACATATTCATGCTATCAAATTTCATTTTTTGTCTGGTTTACTGAAATATAGAGGGAGACTAAAGGGTTTTTTACGCCTATCGCATAATTG